>NZ_JBHXRU010000087.1:0-27703 GCF_042716255.1 Streptomyces sp. NPDC058662
TCCCGGTACCGGGAAGCCGCCGGGCGGGCCCGGTCACGCGTAGCGGTACAGCCCCCGGTGCCCGAGCATCTCGCGCGGGGTGACGTCCCACGGCGGCATCGGCTCGTCGAGGGCGATCACCCGACCGCGCTGGAGGTCTCCGGCCGCGAGGGGGGCGGCGGGCAGGTAGCCGGAGCGGGGGTGCTTCTGCTGCCAGCGGTCCCAGACCAGGTCGACGAAGGCGTGGTGCAGCCAGAACGCCGGGTCGTTCGGCGCGGTGCCTCCCGTCATGTGGCCGCCGATCCACTGGTGCACCTTGTTGTGGTTGCGCCAGCGCTCGCTCTTGGGGGCCGCCCAGCCCTCCAGCTTGTTGCGGAAGCCGCCCGCGGTGGCCGTGGAGTCCCAGGGCGCGACGTCGTAGACCGGGTCGTCGAGCGCCCACTGGAGTTCGGCCGCGGTGGGCAGGCTGATCGGGTTCTGCGGGCGGCCGAGGTTGCGCGTGAGGTACTGCGCCTCGGTGATGCCCACGGTGACCGTCCAGTTGCCCCGGTCGTGGGCGAAGGGGCCGGTCATGACCCGGCGGTCGCTCGCCCGGCCGGTGCCGCCGAGGAAGTCCTCGGCCCAGAGGGAGGAGACCGGGCTGCTGTCGGTGGTCCAGTCCCAGTACGGGATGGAGACGGCCGGGTCGACGGCGCGCAGCTCCTTCTCGAACTCCAGCAGGTAGCGCCGGTGCCACGGGAAGAAGGACGGGGACATGTGCCCGACGCGGAGCCTGCGGTCGCGGTCGGGCACGAAGTACTTGTCGTGGGTGCGCACGAAGGAGTCGTAGGTGCCGTTGCGCTTGAGCTCCAGCACGGCGGCCGTGAACCGCTTCTTCTGCGCGCTGGTCAGGTCTTTCTGGTTCTGCCGGGTGTACACCTCGGGTCTCCTCCCGTCAGCCGTGGTGCGGGGCGGATGTCATGGCGAGCTGGGCCGTACCCAGTTCGTCGACTGCGGCGCGGGCCAGTTCCAGCGGGGTCCCGAAGGACTCGAAGTGGTTGATCCCGCTCAGGTAGCTGCCGTCGGCCCGGCGCATGACGTGCAGCGACCGGCCGTCGATGCGGACCCCGGCGCGGTCGACGGCGATGTGCCGGCCCCGGTAGGTCTCCTCGGCGAACGGGGCCGGCGTCAGCGTCTGGCGGGGCCGGCGGGCCCGCAGTACGGGCGCCAGCGCCGCGGCCGTGCCGGCGAGCACGGCCGCGGTGAAGGCCGTGCGGATGACCGCTCGGCGGGTCGGGCGTGCGGCGGGTACTGCGGGTGCTGCGGACATAGGTCTCCCTCGCTCGGTGGCCGGCGCCTACGGGTCTAACGCGGCGTGGCGGGCGAGGTCACCCCTGGGGGTGCTTGCAGCGGAAGGGATACGAACCCCGGGCGGGCGGCGGCGGAACCGCCTGGGCGCGGCTGCCGTCGGCGCCCGCCCGGGGGCGGGACAGCCTCAGGGTGCCGGGAGTTCCGCGAACTCCGCGACCAGGCCGCGGTGGTGGCCCGCCGTGCCTAGGGCGAGGGAGTCGGCCTTGGCGCGCTTGAGGTAGAGGTGCGCCGGATGCTCCCAGGTCATTCCGATGCCGCCGTGCAGCTGGACGCACTCCTCGGCGGCCCGGACGGCCACGCCCGAACAGTAGGCCTGGGCGACGGCCACCGTGAGGGGGGCGTCCGCGCCTCCCCCGGCCAGGGCGGCGGCGGCGGCCCGTGCCGCCGCGCGGGCGGAGGCCACGTCCAGCCAGAGACGCGCCAGCCGGTGCTTGAGGGCCTGGAAGGACCCGACGGGCCGGTTGAACTGGTGGCGGCCGCGTACGTACCCGACCGTCTCCGTCAGGCACCACTCGGCGATCCCCACCTGCTCCGACGCGAGCAGCCCCGCCCCGGAGAGCAGCGCGCCGGCCACCGCCGCGCGGGCTGTGCCGGGATCGGCCAGCCGGGTGCCGGCGGCCCCGTCGAGGGTGAGGTCGGCGAGGGGGCGGGTCAGGTCCAGCGGGACGCGCGGGGTGAGCTGTGCCGGGCCGGCCGGGACGGCGTACAGCCCGGTGTCGGCGAGCACCAGCAGGACGTCGGCGGCCACCGCGTCCGCCACCGAGGTGACGGTGCCGCTCAGCACGCCGCCGCCGGTGTCCCGGACCGCTCCCGGCAGCGGTGCTCCGGGGGCGAGGGTCAGCGGTACGGCGGGTACGCAGACCTGCCGGCCGGAGGCCACCTCGCGCAGGAGCGGGGCCACTTCGTCCGGGTCGCAGCCGAGCAGGATCTCCGTGGCGAGCACCGCGCTCGTCAGGTACGGGACGGGGGCCACGGCCCGGCCCAGCTCCTCCAGGACCACGGCCGCCTCCCGGTGGCTCGCGCCCTGGCCGCCGAGCTTCTCCGGTACGAGGAGTCCGGCGGCGCCGATCGACGTCGCGAGGGTGCCCCACAGGACGGGGTCGTGCGGGTGTCCGCTCTCCGCGCCGGCGAGGACGCTCGCCGGGCCGCACCGGGCGGTGAGCAGGTCGCGTACGGCGGAGCGCAGTTCCTCCTCGGTCTCGGAGTAGAGCAGGTCGAGGGGCGCACGCGGGGCGGCGCCGGCCGCGTCCGCCGCATGGGTGGCGTGGGTCATCGCGCGAGGTCCTTCCAGGCGAGGTCCTTGTCGTCGCGCGGCTCGGAGGGCAGGCCCAGCACGCGTTCGGCGACGATGTTGAGGAGGATTTCGCTGGTGCCGCCCTCGATGCTGTTGCCCTTGGCCCGCAGGTAGCGGTAGCCGGCGTCGCGGCCGGTGAAGTCGACCAGCTCGGGGCGGCGCATCGTCCAGTCCTCGTACAGCAGGCCCTCCTCGCCGAGGAGTTCGACCTCCAGGCCGCTGATCTCCTGGTTGAGGCGGGCGAAGGTGAGCTTCATCCCGGAGCCCTCGGGGCCGGGCTGCCCGGCGGCGAGCTGCTGGCGCAGCCGTTCGCCGGTGAGGCGCGCGACCTCGGCCTCCACCCACAGTTCGAGCAGCCGCTGGTGCAGGGCGTGGGTGCGCAGCGCGGGGCGCTCGCGCCAGGCCGAGGCGACGCTCGCGATCATGCCGCCCTCGCGCGGGATGCGCATGCCGCCGATGGCGACGCGCTCGTTCATCAGGGTGGTACGGGCGACCGCCCAGCCCTCGCCCACGGCGCCGAGGCGGTGGGCGTCGGGGATGCGGACGCCGGTGAGGAACACCTCGTTGAACTCGGCCTCGCCGGTGATCTGGCGCAGCGGCCGGACCTCGACGCCGGGGGCGTGCATGTCGCACAGGAAGTAGGTGATGCCCCGGTGCTTGGGCAGCCCGGGGTCCGTGCGGGCGATCAGGATGGCCCAGCGGGCGGTGTGGGCGCTGGAGGTCCACACCTTCTGGCCGTCGACCACCCAGTCCCCGGTGGACCCGTCGCGAACGGCGCGGGTGCCGAGCGCGGCCAGGTCGGATCCCGCGCCGGGCTCGCTGAAGAGCTGGCACCACACCTCCTCCCCGGTCCACAGGGGGCGCAGGAAGCGGGCCTTCTGCTCCTCGGTGCCGTACGCGAGGATGGTCGGCGCGGCCATGCCGAGGCCGATGCCGATCCGCCGCGGATCGTTGTCGGGGGCTCCGGCGGCCTCCAGCTCGGCGTCGACGGCGGCCTGGAGGGTGCGGCGCGCGCCGAGTCCGCCGAGCCCCTCGGGGTAGTGGACCCAGGCGAGCCCTGCGTCGAAGCGGGCGCGCAGGAAGTCGGTACGGGGCGTCGTCGCGGGCGGGTGCGCGGCGAGCAGCTCCCGGACCCGGGCGCCCAGGTCCCCGGCGGTCGCGGTCGTCGCGGTCATCGGGTGCCCCCATCCAGGGCGGGTACGACGACCAGCCGGCCGGTGGTGGCGCCGTCGGCCAGGCGCTGCACGGCGTCGGCGGCGCCGCTGAGCGGGACGCGTTCGCTGATGAGGGGCTTGATGCCGCCCTCGGCGGCGAGCCGGGTGAGCTCGGTGTGGCAGGCGAGGACGGCGGCGGGGTCCTTGGCCGCGTAGAGCCCCCAGTGGAGGCCGAGGATGGCGTAGTTCTTCACCAGGGCGTGGTTGAGGGCGGGGGTGGGGACGGTGCCGCCGGCGAAGCCGACCACGACGATGCGGCCCTCGAAGGCCACGCATTTGGCGGAGGCCGCGTACGCGTCACCGCCGACCGGGTCGTAGACGACGTCGGCGCCGCGGCCTGCGGTGAACTCCTTCACGCGGGCCGCGATCTCGGCGGTGCCGTCCGTCTCGCGGTCGATCACGAGGTCGCAGCCCAGCTCCTCGGCGGTGCGTACCTTGGCCTTGCCGCCGACGACCCCGATGACGGTGGCGCCGGCGGCCTTGCCGAGCTGGACGGCGGCGCTGCCGACGCCGCCGGCGGCGGCGTGCACGAGGAGGGTCTCGCCGGACTGGATCCGGGCCCTGCGGTGCAGGCCGAACCAGCCGGTCTGGTAGCCGATGTGGAGGGCGGCGGCCTCGGCGTCGTCGAGGGTGTCGGGAGCGGGGAGCAGGGCGCGCGCGGAGGCGGTGACGTACTCCGCGAAGCCGCCGTGCGGCAGGCTCGGGGTGGCGATGACGCGGCGGCCGTCCTCGGTCTCGCCGCAGATCTCGACTCCGGGGGTGAAGGGCAGCGGCGGCGTGATCTGGTACTGGCCCCGCACGAGCAGCGCGTCGGGGAAGTTGACGTTGGCGGCGAGCACCCGGAGCCTCACCTCGCCCTCGCCGGGCACCGGTTCGGGAACCTCTTCGAGGCGCATGGCCTCTCGGGGCTCGCCAGGGGTATGTACGCGCCATGCCTGCATCCGGGGCCTCCAGCCGCCGTCGAGGAACCACACTCCGCGGGCATACTAAGCGGTCGCTTGATGGTCTGGGAACCAGTCGGTCCGCAGGACTCGCGGGGTCCGCGGCCGGGGCGCGCCCCGGCGGCGCCCCGGGGGACCTTCGGGAAGAGCCCCGACGAGCACGGTGCCGCAGGGGCGGTCCCCCCGGGCGCCGTCGCGGCGGCCTGTACCCCACACGTGACATTCCGTCGCTGCGACACCAGACTGATCACGGCGCGCGTGCCCTGCCGCGAAGGGCACGGGCGGGCGCGCCGTGCCACCAGCACACCACACACAGGGGGACTTGACCGATGAACAGCAGCGTGATCAGACGCACCACCCGTACCGCCGCCGCCGCGGCCGTCCTCGCGGGGCTCGTCACCGCCGCCGGCCCCGCTGCCGCGTCCGGGAGCGCGTGCGTCCCGGAGGTTCTGGCCCTTCCCCCACTCACGGCGGACGGCGGTGGCGAGGTGAGCGACTTCGGACCGAACGGGCTCGCGGTCGGCTCCAGCGCCGGACTGCCGGCCTACTGGACCGCCGACCGCGCCGTGCACGCCGTCCCGGTGCCGGCGGGCTTCCAGTCCGGCTCGGTCCGGGCGGTGAACAGCTGGGGCCTGATGGTCGGGACCCTCGTCAGCGGCGGCCCGGGCTCGGCCCAGGCGGCCTTCACCTACCGGCTGGGGGAGGCGTCGGTCCAGCTGATCACCGGCGCCGCCGTGTCCAACGCGGCCGTGGACGTCAACGACGCGGGCCACGTGGTGGGCGTCGACGGCGGCATCGCGAAGGTGTGGCTGAACGGCGCGGTGCTGCGCGAGCTCCCTCTTCCGCAGGACGCCCACCCGGGCACGGTCATCAGCTCGGTGGGGGCGGTCAACAAGCGGGGCGACATCGTGGGCACCGCCCGCACCGAGTACTGGGACGAGCCGAACGACCTGATGGTCGCCAAGACCTTCCCGGTCGTCTGGCCCGCCGGCGGCTACCCGACGTACAGCCTGCCGGTCTGGACCGGGGACGACCCCACCGTCGGCAGCCACGCGACGGACATCGACGACAAGGGGCGGGTCGTCGGGTACGAGAAGGAGAGCTACCGCGACGTCCAGCGCCGGACTCCGGCGGCCTGGAAGCGCCCTTACGACGCCCTGCCCACCGCCGTCGCCCCGGTCACCGGCTACGGGAACGCGACGCTCGACTCCGTCAGCCCGACCACGAACGTGTCGGTCGGCACGGCCGTGAACTTCGTCGAGGGCTACGCCAACCACATCCGGGCCGCCTACTGGCCGGGCCGGGGTCCGATGCTGGCCCTGCCCCTCCCGGACGGCGGCGGCCCGGACTGGCGCAGCGAGGCCACCGCGGTCTCGGACGACGACCGCGTCGGCGGCTGGTACCTGAACTGGCAGACCGGCGAGTCGAAGGCCGTGGTCTGGACCTGCGCCGGCGCGCAGGCGTACGCGCCGCAGGGCTGATCCTGTCGCGGGCATGGTGATCTGAGCGCCCGCGCGCTATCGATGCCCGCATGACGGACGACATCGATGCCCGCATCACGGACGACATCCGGCGCGGCCTGCCCGCGCCTCCCCCACTCGGCGCCGCCGCCCTGCCCCCCGGTACGTACGCGGGGCAGGTGGTCCTCGTGACCGGCGGCGGCACCGGGCTGGGCCGGGCCATCGCCGCCGAGTTCGCCCGGCTGGGCGCCGACCTGGTGATCGCGAGTCGGCGCTCGGAGCGGCTGCAGGCCGCCCGGGAGGAGCTGGCGGCCCTGCCGGGGGCGGGCCGGGTGGCCGCCGCCGTGTGCGACATCCGGGATCCCGAGCGGGTCGCGGACGTCTTCGACGCCGCGCAGGCCGCGCTCGGCCTGCCGGACGTGCTGGTCAACAACGCGGCGGCCAACTTTCCCTGCCCGGCGGAGGACTTGTCCCCGAACGCCTGGCGGGCGGTGGTGGACATCACCCTGACGGGCACCTGGTTCATGACCCGCGAGTTCGGCCGCCGCCATCTCGCCGCGGGCACCCCGGGGTCGATCGTGAACATCGGCGCCTCGTACGCCTGGACGGGCGGGCCGGGCTTCGCCCACAGCGCGGCCGCCAAGGCCGGGGTGAAGAACCTGGTGGAGACGCTGGCCGTGGAGTGGGGGCCGTACGGGATCCAGATCAACGGGCTGGTCCCCGGGCTCTTCCCGCACGCGGACATGACCGAGGACATCCGGGACGGACTGGAGCGTGCCGCACCGGGAGCGGGCTCCGCGGGCAGCGGCCCGCGGCGGCCCGACCCCCAGGACCTGCGGCAGCCCGCCCTGCGGGTCGGGGCGCCGCGCGAGCTCGGCTGGGCCGCCACCTTCCTGGCCTCGCCCTACGCCCGGTTCGTCACCGGCCACACCCTGGTGGTCGACGGGGCGAACTGGCAGCGCCGGTCGGTGGTCAACCCCGAGGTCGTGCCGGTGCGGGAGCAGTTGGGGCGCGGCCTCTTCGACGGCTGAACAGGCGCTCCACCATGCGCTCAGCCTCCGGTGAAGTGCGGCGGGCGGCGGGCCGCTTTGGCGCCGTAACCCTCGCGGGCGTCGTCGGACGTGAGCGTGAGGGCCGCGGTCATCGCCGCGCGGTCGAGGGCGGCGGGCAAGGCGGCGTCGGCGTAGGCGTCGACCGCCCGCTTGATGCCCTGGACCGCGAGCGGGGCGTTGGCGGCGATGTCCGCCGCCAGGGACCGGGCGGTGGCCTCCAGCTCGGCCGCGGGCACGACCAGTTGGACCAGGTTCAGCCGCTCCGCCGTCAGCGCGTCGATACGCCGGCCCGTCAGAGCGAGGTACTTGGCCCAGCCCGCACCCGCCTCGCGGGCGATGCGCAGGTCGCCCCCGGCGTCCACCGCCACGCCCAACTGCGCCTCGGGCAGCGCGAAGACGGCGTCCTGGGCCGCTACCCGGACATCGGCCATCAGGGCCAACTCGAACCCGAAGCCCAGGCAGTAGCCCTGGACGGCGGCGACCACGGGCTGCGGGAGCCGGGCGAGGACCGCGAACCGCTCGTGGACCCAGCGGATGCCCTCGTAGTAGTTGCGGGTGCGCTGGGCGGGCGAGGCACCGGTGATGGCGCCACCGGGCGCCGTGACGTCGATGCCCGCGCAGAAGGCGCGCCCGTCGGCCCGCAGCAGGACCGCCCGTACCGACGGGTCGAAGCGGATCCGGTCCGCCAGCAGGCCGAGCTGGCGGGTGGACTCCCAGCTCCAGCCGTTGAGCCGGTCCGGGCGGCAGAGGGTGAGGGTGGCGGTTCCGTCGGCGACGTCGAGCCGGATCCGCTCCTCACCCTCCTCGATGTCCGTGCTCACGGTGTTGATCACCTGGCCCGCACCCCTCCTCGACCTGACGGAACGTCAGCCTAGAGGGGGCCGGTCAGCGGGGGAAGACCTCGAACGCCACCGCCGGGCGGCCGCCGAAGCGGGCCGCGGCCCGCTGGGCGTTGCCGGTGAGGAACGTACGCACGTACGTCTCGGGGTCCTCGTCCGTCAGCACCTCGACGTACGCCTTGTGCTCCAGGAGGGACGCGACGGAGCGCTCCATCCCCGGCCCCGCGTCGGTGGCGTGCGTAGGCGTGTCGGAGCCCGCGACGGCGACCCAGCGGACGCCGTCCCACGGCTCCAGGCCCTGTTCCGCGATGAGTTCGGGGAAGATCCACCGGTTGCCCGCGTCGGCGGCGGCGTCCAGGGTGGCCCGGCCGACCGCCTTGTGGTCCGGGGTGTTCCAGAAGCCGCCGCCGTCCGCGCCGCCCCAGGTGTCGCGGTGGTTGAGGGTGACCACCAGTTCCGGCCGGTGCCTGCGGATGGCCGCGGCGATGTCGCGGCGCAGGCCGAGCCCGTACTCGACGACTCCGTCGCGGTAGTCGAGGAACTCCACTCGGGACACCCCCACCACGGCCGCGCTCGCACGCTGCTCGGCCTCCCGGAGCGGGGCGCAGTCCTCGGGGGCGATGGTGTCGATGCCCGCCTCACCGCGGGTGGCGAGGAGGTAGACGACCTCCCGGCCGCCGTCCGTCCAGTCGGCGATCGCGGCCGCGCAGCCGTACTCCAGGTCGTCGGGGTGGGCGACGACCGCGAGGGCGCGCTTCCAGTCGGTGGGCATGGGGGTCAAGGGCGCGGGCTGACTCACGTGTTCGGTCATGCCTCGCAACGATAGGCGCACGGAGCGGCGGGGGCGTGTGGTGGCGCGGCCGGAGGGGGCGTGGCGGGACGCCGGCGTGGCGGGACGCCGGCGTGGCGGGACGCCGGGGCGGTTGAACGCCGGCGCGCTCGGGCACCGGCGCGGCCTCGGTTTCCTAGGCCTCGCCCCGTACGAGGGCCAGGAGCCGGTCCAGGACCCGGGAGCCGCCCGCGCGCACCCCGTCGTGCTCGTACTCGTCCGTCACCCAGGTCCGCAGACCGCGGATGGCGCGCGCCGTGCGCAGGGAGTGCTCCGTGTCCACGTAGAGGTCGTCGTGGTAGACGGCGGCCGCGACCGGGACCTCGTTGGCGGCGAGCCGGGCGGGGTCGTACAGGGGGCCCCAGCCGGTGCGGGCCGCGAGCAGTTCGGCGGTCTCGCGCAGCGGGGCGAGGGCGGGGTCGACCTCGAAGTGCCAGGGGTGGACGGTCTCGCCGGTGAACAGGAGGGGCTCGTCGCCCGCGAGGGACTTGGCGGCGTCGAAGCGGGGGTGGCGGGCGCGCACGCGCTCGGCGGCCCAGGCGGTGGGGGCGGACGGGTCCTGGGCGTAGATCGACTCGTGCAGCAGCGCGTAGAGCGGGTGGCCGGCGAAGGAGAGCAGTCCCCGGACGGCTTCCAGGAAGGCGTCAGAGAGCTCGGGGCCGGAGGGGGTCGGGACGAAGGCGTCCTCCAGCAGGTAGTGCAGCTGGTGGCTGCCGTCGCCGCCCCCGAGCAGGATGCCGAGGGACTGGAAGGACTGCGCGGTCAGGCGGTGGCCGCCGGGGAGTTCGGCGGGGTGGAGCGTGAGGTGTGCCGCGATCCTTCGGGCCCGGTCCACGTCCATCGGGTAGCGGTCGTAGTGGGCCCGGTTCTTGCGTTCCATGCGGGGGTACGCCGCCTCGTACACCTCCTCCGCCGAGGCCGTCAGGGACGGGAGGCCGCCGGTGATCAGGGCGGCGGTGAGGCCCTCGGGGGCGGTGGAGAGGTAGTGGGTGGCGCAGAAACCGCCGAAGCTCTGGCCGAGCACGGTCCAGGGCGCCCCGCCCGTCAGAAGAGGGCGGATGGCCTCGGCGTCGCGCACGATGGAGTCGGTGCGGAAGTGCGCGAGGTACTCCGCCTGCCGTGCGGGGGTGCCGCGCAGGGGCAGGGTCTGGCGGTTCACCGGCGTGGAACGCCCGGTTCCGCGCTGGTCGAGCAGCAGGACGCGGTACTCGGTCAGGGCCCGGTCCAGCCAGGCCTGCCGGCCGATGAACCGGCGGGCGCCGAAGCCCGGGCCGCCTTCGAGGTAGAGCAGCCAGGGGAGCGTCGCCGGGTCCTTGCCGGCGCCGACGACCTCCCGCGCGTACAGCTCGATCCGCTCCCCGTCGG
This sequence comes from Streptomyces sp. NPDC058662, assembly GCF_042716255.1. Taxonomy (NCBI): domain Bacteria; kingdom Bacillati; phylum Actinomycetota; class Actinomycetes; order Kitasatosporales; family Streptomycetaceae; genus Streptomyces; species Streptomyces sp. NPDC058662. Next base: position 10,324 of record NZ_JBHXRU010000087.1, read on the forward strand.
GGCGGGTGTGGTCGAGGGGCACGGCGAAGTGGTGGTCCGTGAGGACGGTGCCGGGCTGGCGGTAGCTGTGGGCGGTGGTCACGGGCGTCCCCTGGGGTGCGAGGTGGGCGGGCTCCGCGGCCCGGTCCGGATCACGGACGGGCCGCGGACGTGGCGCGGGCGGGGTGGCGGGTCCGGATCAGAACTCGACCACGGAGCGGAGTACCTCGCCGCGCTCCATTCTGGCGAAGGCGTCCTCGACGCCGTCCAGCGGGATGGTCTCGGAGACGAAGGCGTCCAGGTCGAGGCGGCCCTGCAGGTAGAGGTCGATGAGCAGCGGGAAGTCGCGTTCGGGCAGGCAGTCCCCGTACCAGGAGGACTTGAGCGCGCCGCCGCGGCCGAACACGTCGAGGAGGGGCAGTTCGAGCGTCATCTCCGGGGTCGGCACACCGACGAGGACCACGGTTCCTGCGAGGTCGCGGGCGTAGAACGCCTGCCGGTAGGTCTCGGGGCGCCCCACCGCCTCGATGACCACGTCCGCGCCGTTCCCACCGGTCAGCCCCTGGATGGCCTCGACCACGTCCTGGGTACGGCCGTTGACGGTGTGGGTGGCGCCGAGGCCGCGCGCCCACTCCAGCTTCCGGTCGTCCAGGTCGACCGCGATGATCCGGGAGGCGCCCGCGAGCCGGGCGCCGGCCACGGCCGCGTTGCCCACTCCCCCGCAGCCGATGACCGCGACGGAGTCCCCGCGCCCCACATTGCCGGTGTTCAGGGCGGCGCCGAGGCCGGCCATCACCCCGCAGCCGAGCAGTCCGGCCGCGGCCGGGGCGGCGGCGGGGTCCACCTTGGTGCACTGCCCGGCCGCGACCAGCGTCTTCTCGGCGAAGGCGCCGATGCCGAGGGCCGGGGAGAGCGGCGTGCCGTCCTCCAGGGTCATGGGCTGGGCGGCGTTGTGCGTGGCGAAGCAGTACCAGGGGCGGCCGCGTTTGCAGGCGCGGCAGTTCCCGCACACCGCGCGCCAGTTGAGGACGACGAAATCACCGGGCGCGACGGAGGTGACGTCCGGGCCGACCGATTCGACGATCCCGGCCGCCTCGTGGCCGAGCAGGAAGGGGAAGGCGTCGTTGATGCCGCCCTCCCGGTAGTGCAGGTCGGTGTGGCACACCCCGCAGGCCTGGACCCGGACGAGGGCCTCACCGGGTCCCGGGTCGGGCACGAGGATCGTCGTCGTCTCCACCGGTGCGCCCTTGCTCCGGGCGATGACCCCTCGTACGCGATGCGTCACTGCTACCCCGCTCTGGTCGGATCGGATCGGATCGATTCAGCTTGGATCACCGAACGTACACGGACGCCACCCGGTACGGGAGTTGTGTCACCTCGCGGCGCGCGGCCCGGCCAGATCCCGCGGTACGGAGGCGCGAAGTGCCGCGCCGAACGCGGCCACCGCGGGGTGGGAGCCGGCTCCGCTGCGGAAGGCGAGGTTGGTCCGGCGCTGCATGTGCAGGCGGGTGAGGACGACGCCGGGGTCGGCGGTCCCGACGATGCCGAGCTGGGGCACGACGGCCACCCCTTGGCCGGCGGCGACCAGGGCGAGCACCGTGGCGAACTCGTCGACCTGGTGGCGCACGCGCGGGGTGAACCCGGCGGCCTGGCAGGCCCGTACGGTCATGGCGTGGCAGAGGGTGCCGGGGGTGGCCGTGATCCAGGGGGCGTCCGCGTGGCCGCGCAGGGCCTCGCCCTGGTCGGTGGCGAGGGGCGGGCCGGGGGTGAGGGGCGGGCCGGGGATGAGCGGGGGGCCCGGGGCGAGGGGCGGGCCGGGGGCGAGCGGCGGGCCGGGGGCGAGCGGCGGGCCGGGGGTGCCGGACGCGGGTGCGGCCAGGTACATGGCCTCGCCGTAGAGCGGTTCGGTGGCGAGTCCCGGTTCCCGCGCCGAGGGCACGAAGTCGTACTCGTGGACGAGGGCCACATCCAGGTCCCCAGCCCGCAGGGCGTGCGCGACAGCCGCCGGATCGGTCTCGGACACCCTCGGCTCCAGCCCCGGATGGCGACGCGCGAGAGCGACCAGGGCCGCCGGGACGATGGCCCGGGTGGCGGTGGGGAAGGCGCCGATCCGCAGTGCGCCGGCCAGGCCGTCGCGCGCCTCGGCGAGGTCGGCGTCGGCCTGTTCCAGCCGTTCGAGGACCGCCTCGGCGTGGCGCACCAGGTTCTCGCCGGCCGGGGTGAGCCGGACCCGGCGGCCGGTGCGCTCCAACAGGGGCAGCCCGGCCTCGCGTTCGAGGACGCCGAGCTGCTGGGACACCGCCGAAGGGCTGAACGCGAGGGCCTCGGCCACGGCGGCGATGGTGCCCCGCCGGGCGAGTTCACGCAGCAGGCGCAGACGCCGTACATCGAGCATCGGTTCAGCTTACGGGTCGGGTAAGAAACGCGAACTGGATTCGCGGCTCGGGGCGGTCCAGGCTCGACGGCATGGCACAGGACGCGAACACCGCACCGCCCACGCCCCGGACGCCGGGGCACACCACCGCACGGGAACCGGAACCGCACCGGGCACAGGGCGCGCGGCGCCGCGCCGCCGGGGCCCCCGCCCTCCGCGGGATCCACGTACCGCTCGTCACACCCTTCACCCGGGCCGGCGGCGTCGCCGCCGACGCCCTGGAGGCGCTGGCCCACGAGGTGCTCGACGCGGGCGCGACCGGGATCGTCGCCCTCGGCACCACCGCCGAGGCGGCGACCCTCGACGAGGCGGAACGCGACCTGGTGACCGACATCTGCGCCCGGGTCTGCCGTGAGCGGGGAGCGGTCCTGACCGTGGGCGCCGGGGCGAACGGGACGCGCGCCGCCGAGGCCGCGCTGGCCCGGCTGACCCGGTGGCCCGAGGCGCGGGCGGCGCTGGTGACCGTACCGTCGTTCGTCCGGCCGTCGGCGGCGGGCGTGCTGGCGCACTTCACGCGGCTCGCGGAGGTGAGCCCGTTGCCGCTGATCGTCTACCACATCCCGTACCGGACGGGGCAGTCGCTGGACGCCGACGCGCTGCGGACGCTGGGGGCGCTGCCGGGGGTGGTGGCCGTGAAGTACGCGGGCGGCGGCGTCGACCAGGACACGGTGGCGCTCCTCGGCGACCTTCCGCCCGGGTTCGAGGTGCTGGCCGGCGACGACGCGTACCTGTCGCCGATGTTGGCCCTGGGCGCGGCGGGCGGGATCCTGGCGTCGGCGCACCTGGCGACGGCCCGGTTCGCGGAGGTGGACGCGGCCTGGCGGGCGGGTGACGCCGCCCGCGCGCGGCCGCTGGGGCACGCGCTGGCGCGGATGTCGGCGGCGGCCTTCGCCGAACCCAATCCGACGGTCGTCAAGGGTGTGCTGCACGCGCAGGGCCGGATCCCGACTCCCGATGTACGCCTTCCCCTGCTGCCGGCCTCGAAGGCGGCGGTGGAGCACACGCTGCGGCGGCTGGCGGAGCTCCCGGACGGCCCGTAGCGGGCGGGCCTCGGGGCGAGCGGGACGGCGGGCAGGAGCGGCGGGGGTCAGCCTGGAGCGGCGGGGGGCGACGGGCGGTACCGCGAGGCGGGAGCGGTAAGGGTCAGCCGGGAGCGCGGGGGGGGCGACGGGCGGTACCGCGAGGCGGGGACAAACGGGGCGGTCCGGCGCGGCCGGGACGGACAAGCCCGTCATGTGAGGCATCAGCTCCGGCCCAAGCGCCGGAAAGCATCCCGGATGGGCGATTCGGCACCATCGCACGAGTCGCCCGAAAGAGACCCGCGGAGAGGGGACTTGCCCGAATTGACCTCCGAGCCGGGGGCTCGTGATGTGGGTCACGCGGGGCCCGTCAACATCATTTCCTTTGAAACACGGATTCCCTTTTGCCGGAAAGAAAGTTGGCCTTTCCGCACGGACTCGACCAAGGTCGTTCTTCCGGCCGACAGCAGGAAGTCGATCTCCTCCGGGAATTCGGCTCTTGTTCCGGCCCGACGGGCTCACCTACGGTCACCCTCATTCCCGGCGGTCCGCTTCCGAAACCGGCCGCCAGGGCCTTCCGTCCCCCCACGTGAGGAATTCCGCCATGCCCGGACAGGGTAAGCACCGCCGGCCGAAGCACCGCCCGATCACCCACAAGCTGGCCCTCGCCGGCACGGGCGGCGCGGCCCTCGCCCTGCCACTGATCAGCACGTCCCCCGCCGGCGCGGTGGAAAAGGCAGCCGCCCCGGTGACGTATTCCGTGGTCGCGGGCGACACGCTTTCCAAGATCGCGGCGGCGCATTCCCTCAGCGGCGGCTGGGAGCAGCTCTACGCGGCCAACCGGACCAGCGTCGGCGCCGATCCGGCCGTGATCCGCCCCGGCCTCAAGCTGTCCCTGGGCGCCAACGTGAAGGCGGCCGCTCCGGCCAAGACCACCGCCTACGCGAACAATCTCGACGGCTGGATCCGCGAGTCCCTGAGCGTCATGGCGAAGCACGGAATTCCCGGCACTTACAACGGAATTCACCGCAACATCATGCGGGAGTCCTCGGGCAACCCGAACGCGATCAACAACTGGGACTCCAACGCCGCCGCCGGCATCCCGTCGAAGGGCCTGCTCCAGGTCATCGACCCGACCTTCCGCGCCTATCACGTGCCGGGCACCTCGACGAACTCGTACGACCCGGTCGCCAACATCACCGCGGCGTGCAATTACGCGGCGGCGCGGTACGGCTCGATCGACAACGTCAACGGCCCCTACTGAGCCGACCTCCGCGGCCGGCGACCCGACTCCCCACCAGGACGGTCGACGCCCGCAGTCCGGTCCCCGCCGGAACGCACCGGCCCGCCCGCCCCCGGGGGGAGGCAGCGGCCCGGCCACCCGGAGTCCCACCCACCCGACCCCGCCCGGCCTCCCACCCGCCGGGGGGGACCGGGCGGTTGGTCGACTGGTGGGCAGCTGCCGGTCGCCGCGGGACGTGTCCAAGGGACTGGTCGCGGATGATGCGCCGGCCCACCACCGCCCGCGCCGTGCGCAGTTCCGCCGCGACAGCCGCGGCCCGGACTTCGCCGAGGACGACGCGCGCCGCGCGCGGGCCCGCGGATGCGGCGATCCTGCGGCGCAGATGGGTGGGCGGGTGGGTGCTGTCCACACTGTGCCCCCGCAGGGCGGCCAGGCGGCGCAGCCGCTCGTACTCGTGCTCCGGTATGGACGCCGTGTGTGCGGCCAGCCGTTCCCAGAGCTCTGCCTCCGCCTGTGCGACGGCGGCCCGGCCGGCGGGTCCACCGCGCAGATTGGCCGCCGCCGACTCCCGCCGCAGCGTCATCTCGACCGCGTGCGCGATCAGGAGCCGGTCCATCAGGGCGATCGCGGCCTCGGTCGACCCGGTTCGGGCCGCGCTCGCGTCGGCCAGGTACTCGGCGCGCTGCGAAGCCCGGAGCGTGAGGTGTTCGAGGAGTACGAGGAGCCCGTGGACGGCCCACCGCGGGACGAAGGTCGCACCGTTCACGAATCGGTCCAGCAGCCCGTCCGGTGGGGAGGGCGCCAGCAGGTAGGACCAGATCTCCGGCCCGACCGGGCCGCACGGCCGCCGCCCGCGCTCCGCGAGCGGTCCCGGCAGCTGTCCGGGCCGCCCCGGGCCCTCCTGGGCCCGGGGGTACGAAGGACCGGCGGTTCCAGGGGGGTCAGACGGCTGGGGCGAAGCCCGTGACCGTGGGGTGGGGGGCCGTCGTGCCCAGGCCGGGGAAGACGGCCGCCTTCCCGGAGGCGTCCGCGGACCAGAGGTCCGGCAGGCCGTCGCCGGTGAGGTCCCCGTCGGACCCGACGCGGGGGTGGGCGGCGGGAGTGAGGGTGGTCAGGACCGGGCCCGCGGCCGGGTCGGCGAAGGCCGAGAAGTCCGGCGCGTCCGGGGAGCCGGTCAGGGAGTAGGCGCGGACCGTACCGTCCGCGCGGGAACGGGCCCACAGGGTCGGGAAGCTTTCCGACCCGCCCGGTGCGGAAGCGGCGCGCGCGTTCGGGGCGGTGCGCGGGTCGGAGCCCGCTATGCGGAGGTTGCCCGCCGCGTCGGGGGTGAGGGCGTCGGGCTTGCCGTCGGCGTCGATGTCTCCGAACGCCGCCGGGGCGGTGCTCGGCTGCGCGTAGTAGTTCAGGCCGGTCGGCTGCGAGACGTTGCCCGCGTTGTCCATCGCCTGGAGGTAGACGTACTGGGAGCCCCACGTCTCGGGCTTGACCTTGATGTCCACCGCGCCGTCCGTGAGGCGGACGACCCGGGAGTCGGTCGTCTCGTCCGAGCAGCGCCAGCCGACGCTGAACGTTCCACTCGTCTGCCAGCGGGCGCAGGCGATCTCCGAGCCCCGGTCGGCGCCCTTCAGGGTGAAAGTGGCCTCCTCTCCGACCCGTTTGGGCGTGGCGTCCGTGGTGACCTCGGCGGTGGGCGGGGCGTGGTCGACGCGGAAGTAACACCAGGCCGTGTAGGCGCTGGTCAGCTTTCCGTCGGTGGCACGCGCCCGCCAGGCGTACAGACCGCCGTCCGCGAGCCGGTCGCGCGGAACGGTCGTGCCGGCCTGCGGCCACGTGGACCAGGAGCTCGGGTGGTCGGTGCGCTTGCCCCCGTACGAGGTGTCCCAGAGCTGGAACGTCGTCAGGAGCTCCGTGCCGCCCGGCGCCGTGTTGGTGGTGGCGCGCAGGGTGACGTCGGACGTGCCGATCCAGCCCGCGCCGGACCCGGCGTACGGGTCGGTGTAGCAGTCGGATCCGGTTCCTTCGCCGGCGAAGCCGGGAGTGGGGCTGGTGGCGGGTGCGGTGACCTTGGGCGCGGCCGCGCCCCCGGCGGCCGTGGCCGGTGCCGCGAACGACAGGCCCAGCGCCAGGGCAAGCCCCGCGGCCGACAGGGTACGAACAGGTTGCATGTAGTGCGATCCCCCCCTGGGAAGCGTCAGTTGACGCCTCGTAATATCTCAGAAGGATTACCGGTTCGCACTGATATACGAGTAGCGCGGCCCGTGGTCCATGGTGCCGTTTCGGGCAGGGAGTCAGGAGCGGACGACCTTTTTCACCTTGCCGTCGATGCCGGCGAGGACGTAGCCGCCGCGGCCGTACTCGTCGCTGAGGTAGGGGCGCATGCAGGGGACCTGGTCCATCATCCACGGCTCGACGATGACGTAGCGCGAGGTGGGGCTCGGGACTTCCAGGTCCTTCTGCGACTGCTCCAGCAGACCGGGCAGGGCGTCCCAAGCGACCGCGGACATGTCGATCAGGGGCTTGCCTTCCTTCACCGTGCCGTTGGGGCCGGTGCGCTTGGCGGCGCCGTCGCGGTACTGCCAGTTGTCAACGGTCTCGGCGCCGGCGGCCGTGGGGATGGAGGCAAGGACGTACCCGTCGTAGACCTTGAGGTCCACGAAGGTGGTGGTGCCGGTCTTCTCCTTGAACGCCGCCAGGGCGGTACGGATGTTGGCCGGGGTGAGCATGCTGCCCGCGGCCGCGCCGACCCGGGGTGCGGGCGTCCCGGGCGCGGTGGTCTTCGGGGTGGGGTCCGCGGCGGTGGAGGTGGAGACGGCGGGGGTCGGGGAGGGGCCGCCCTTCGCGTCGTCACCGGAACGGCCGCCGTCCGGCAGGAGCTGCACCACCCCGACGACGCCGGCCGCCAGGACCGCCGCGAGGGCCGCCGCCCACAGGCCCCGGCGGCGCGGGGCCGCTGCCGGGAGGGGCGCGGTGGGCGTCCGGGGCGAGGCGCCCGCGCCGTACGGCGGCATGGCGGGAGTCGGGTTGGCGGCGGTCGGGGGCGGGCCGTACTGCCCGTAGGCCTGCTGCTGCCCCTGCGGGACGGGCCGGGCGGCGTACGGCGCGTACGGACCGGCGGCGGATCCCGCGAGAGCGGTGCTCGCGTCGTGGAGCAGTCGTTCCAGCAGCGCTCCGTCGGGCCGCGCGGCCGGGTCCCGTACGAGGAGCCGCTCCAGTACGGGGGCCAGCGGCCCGGACCGTACGGGCGCCGGGATCGGCTCGTCCAGGACGGCCACCACCGTGGCCAGGCTGGTGGCCCGGCGCAGCGGGTGCGCACCCTCGGCGGCGACGTACAGCATCATGCCGAGCGACCACAGGTCGGAGGCGGCCAGGCCCTCCTCGCCCCGGACCCGTTCGGGCGCGATGTACTCGGGCGAACCGATCAGCACCCCGGTCGAGGTGAGCCCGGTCGACCCGTGCAGGGCCGCGATACCGAAGTCGGTCAGTACGGCGCCGCCGCCGGGCCGCAGCAGCACGTTGGCCGGTTTCACATCGCGGTGGAGCACCCCTTCCGCGTGGGCGGCGCGCAGGGCGGAGAGCACGTCGAGGCCGAGCCGCAGCACGTCGGCGACCTCCATCGGCCCGTTCGCCAACAGGTCGTGCAGCGAACCGCCCTTGACCAGTTCCATCACGATCCACGGATGGCCGTCCGTCCCGGCCGGGGGCTCCACGATGTGGTAAATCGTCACCACGTGCGGGTGCGCGAGGCGGGCGAGGGCCCGGGCCTCGCGCACGGCCCGTTCGCGCAACTGGACGGTGAGGCCGGGCTGGGCGGCGGCGGTCGCCGGGTCCGGCGGGCGTACCTCCTTGAGGGCGACCTCGCGGTGCAACGCGATGTCGCGGGCCCGCCACACCGTACCCATACCGCCGCTGCCCAGGGGCGCCAGCAGCTCGAAACGCCCGTCGATCAGCTGTCTGCCGGCCTCACTCGTGTCCATGGCCGGTCATCGTAGGCGCCCGCGCCGTCAGCAGCGGAAGCGGTCCGCGGTGACGGTGCCCTGCACCGTGGCGATCGTGCGGTCGTAACACCCTCCCGGCACCCCGGACCCGTACGACTGTTGGCGCGCGGAGGTGGCGGCGACCGCGTGGCGCTGGTCCCGGGGGACGTTCGCGGTGTACGTGGCGTCGCCGGTGTACGTGCTGTCCGACCGGGAGGCCCCGACCTGCCGCGCGCCGCGCAGGGTGACGGTGTCCGCGCGATCCCCGAGGGAGAGCACCGTACGCAGCCGGTCCCCGGCGCCGAGGGTGGTCCCGCCGTCCATGGTGTAGGTGCGCGCGGTCCGGGTGGTGGTCGCCCCACGCGTCACGCTCTCCTCGTCGGTCCAGCGGGCGGTGAGCGCGTCGTGGTTCTCGCCGTCCGTCCAGCGGTGGACGGAGGTGGTGCGGACGGCGCGCGTGACCGTCGTGGTGACCCTGCCGCGGGAGGTGTCCAGGTACCCGGCGACCGTCAGCCGGTGGCCGCCCTCGGTGTCGAGGCGGTGCTCGGCGCCGGGCGCGGCCGGCGTCCAGCGCGAGGAGCCCGTCGGGGCGCTCTCCTCGTGCCGGGTGAGGGCCCCGGTGACGACCGCGCGGCCCTCGTCCTGCCACAGCAGCAGATTCGCGGGGGTGCTCCAACCGCTCTGCCCGGCCGGCACTCCGGCGACGGACACCTCGACGCGGTGGGGTCGGCCGTCGTTGAGCAGCGCCGCGTAGGGGGTGAGGTCGTAGAGGATCGGCTGGACGTCGAAGGCGCGCGGGCCGGGGGTCACGTACCAGAGGAAGGGGTTGGACCAGCCGCCGGTCCAGACGGTCGGGAAGGGGGCGGCGAGGCCGGCGAGGCGGCCGTCGACGGAGACCCGCACCTCACGGTGGGGACCGTCCGCGGCCTTGCAGGAGTACGGGGCGGCGTCGGGGACGGTCATGTACCAGTACTCCTCGCAGCCGCCGCCCGAGCCGGTGGCGTACACCTCGGCGAGGAGCCGCTCGGTGTTGCGCGGGGTGACGACCTCCGGGGAGGTGAGGGGGAGGACGCGGTCCGGGGTGTCGGCGGGGGCGGTGCGGCCCTCGGCGGCGTAGAAGGTCAGGGTGGCCCTGACGTCGATGACGCCCGTGTAGGTGTCGTTGACGACGTTGCCGATGAGCATCTCGACGGGCTGCGGGCGGGTGAGGACGTCGCGGTAGCGGGTGATGTCCTTCTCCACGGACCAGGTGATCCCGTCGGGGGACGGCTGGGGCGTGGAGGTGCGCAGGATCTCGACGCCGCCCAGGGTCAGGTTGCCGAGGCGGTCGTACTGGCGGCCCTTGACCTCTCCGTCGAGGCGGAGCACCACCTTGGCCCACCGGTCGGTACCGCAGCCGGTGGGGGGCGTGTAGCTCCCCCGGTACGGCGTGAAGTCGCGGAACCGCGCCTCGGCGAGGGTCACTCGGCAGGAGCGGGTCGCGGGCCGGGTGACGGGCGGGTCGGGGGTGAGGGGGTCGTGCCAGTCGGTACCGAACTCGGCGGGCGGGTCGGCGGCCGGCACGGCGCTGGGCCCGGCGGGCGGCACGGCGCCGGGTCGGCCGGGGGTGGAACCGCCGGACGCGATCGGGGTCTTGGCGGTGTCGCCGGACGCGGGCGCGGTAGCACCGTTCGCCGGTCCCGCGCCGGCCAGGGCGCCCGCGGCCAGCGCGATCGCGCCGAGCAGGCCCGTGATCCTGTGTCGTCTCATGGACCCGCAGTGAAACCGGCCCCGCCGCACCGCCGCCAGGGCCCGTACCCGCACCCTGGCGCGATTTCGCCCCTCGACTGCGGACGGTTCCCGGCCGGGACGGACCGCTGGCCCCCGAGGCTGCCGCAGCCGCGTGCGGGGTCGCGACCCCGGTGTCGACGCGGGGCACGGGCGGCCGCCGCCTTCAGTCGCGCGAATGGCCGAAGAAAATCCGGTACCCGATGAGCAGGACCAGGGAGCCGGCGACGGCGGAACCCCAGGTCGCGAGGTCGAAGAACTCGGTCTGTATCGGCCGGTCCAGGAACTTCGCCGAGAGCCAGCCCCCGGTGAAGGCGCCGGCCACACCGATGAGGGTGGTTCCGATCAGGCCGCCCGGATCCCGGCCGGGGAGCAGCACCTTGGCGACGGCTCCCGCCAGCAGGCCCAGGACGATCCAGCTGACGATGCCCATGTCAGGTCACTCCGTTCGGTCGTTCACACGTTCTCCCACCAGGACGCGGTCCGGGCCGAAACGGTTCTCCCGCCGGGCGGCGGCGCCGGGACCGTACGGTCCGGGGAACGCGCCGGCGGCCGCCGGCGGGAGCACCGGTACGGGCACAGCCGCCGCGGGCACGGCCGGTACGGGCACAGCCGACGCGGACACGGCCGGTACGGGCACAGCCGACGCGGACACGGCCGGTACGGGCACAGCCGACGCGGACACGGCCGGTACGGGCACGGCCGGTACGGGCACAGCCGACGCGGGGCGGGCCGGTACGGGCACGGCCGGTGCGGGGCGGGCCGGGATCGGCGGCGACGGCGCCGTCTGCGCGGGGGCCGCCTGGGCCGTGTCGGTCGCGGAGGTCCGGGTCAGCAGGAGCACCCCGCGGGCCGCGGCGACGGCGCCGCCCCCGGCGAGCAGCACGCCCAGCGCGCCGCCCTGGAGCCGCTCGCCGAGCAGGACCGTGCCGATGACGGCCGCGGCCAGGGGGTTGGCGAGGTTCACCACGGCGAGGGGGGCACCGAGCCCGCCCCGGTAGGCCCGCTGCGACAGGAGCATCCCGCCGACCGCGAACAGCACCACGAGCAGCGCCACCGCACCGACCCGCACGCTGAGCAGGGCGCCGCCCCGGCCGGCGGCCACGGCGACGGTCTGGGTCAGCGCGGAGGCGGCGGCGGAGGCCAGCCCGGACGCCGTCGCGTGCCGCAGCCCCGAGCCCGGGTCAGGGCGGAGGGTCAGCAGCAGGACGGCGACGGAGGTCGCCCCGGACACGGCCAGCGCCTCCGCCAGGGTGAGCGTGTCGTCGGGGGCGGGACCGGAGGCGGGAAGCAGGAGCAGGCCGAGGCCCGCGACGGTGGCCAGCGTGCCGCGCCACTCGGTCGGCGCCACCCGGCGCCCGGCCTGGCGCGCTCCCAGTGGTACGGCCGCGACCAGGGTGAGGGCCCCCAGCGGCTGCACCAGGGTGAGCGGTCCGTACCGCAGGGCCGCGGCGTGCAGCAGGGCGGCGGCGGTGTTCAGGCCGGCCGACGACCACCAGGCCCCTGAGCCGAGCAGGCGCCCGGCGCTGCGGGAGACGCGTTCCCGCCCGGTGTCGGCGGACGCCCGGGCGAGGCGCTCCTGGGCGACGGCGGCGCACGCGTAGGCGACGGCCGAGGCCAGGCACAGCAGGACCGCGAGGAGGGTGTCGTTCACGGCCTGGACCCGGTCCCCGCACCGCGCCCGGCCGGGACCCCGAGCCGGGCGCGGAGCGGCGCACCGGTCCCCGCACCGGCGCGCGGCAGGGCGCGCGACGCGCCGGGGGCGACCCGGCCGGGCGCCCCCCCTGCCTGCCCGCGCGCCCCCGCATCCGGACCGAGCCCATCCCCTGCCTGCCCCCGCGCCCCCGCCGCGGGACCACGCGCACCCTCCACCCGACCCCGCGCCCCCGCCACCGGACCGAGCCCGCCCCCCACCGGGACGGTCGCGGTCGGTCGGGGCACCAGCAGCAGGGCCGCTCCCAGCAGGACGGTCGCCACGATCGCGTCGAGCCAGTAGTGGTTGGCCGTGCCGACGACGACGAGCAGGGTCACCAGCGGGTGCAGCAGCCACAGCACGCGCCCCCGCGAGGCGGTGGCGGCGATCATGCCGAGGGCGAGCACCAGCGCCCAGCCGAAGTGCAGTGAGGGCATCGCCGCGAACTGGTTGGCCATGCTGTCGGCCGCGGGAGCAGCGCCGTAGACGGAGGGTCCGTAGACCTGGCCGGTGTCGACCAGCCGCGCGTCGCCGAGCATCCGCGGTGGCGCCAGCGGAAAGGTGAGGTGCAGCACCAGGGCGGCCCCGGTGAGTACGGCGAGCACCCGGCGCGCCCACAGGTAGTGCCGGGGGCGCCGCAGGTAGAGCCAGATCAGGAAGCCCGCGGTCGCGGGGAAGTGCACGGCCGCGTAGTACGTGTTCGCCGTGTACACGAGGGAGTCGGCGTGCAGGAGCAGGCCCTGCACCGCGCCTTCGCCGGGCAGGTGCAGGGCGCGTTCGGCGTCCCGGACCCACGCCGCGTTGCGGAAGGCCTCGCCGGTGCGGCCCGTGGAGAACAGCCGGCCCGCCTTGTACACGGTGAACAGGCCCGCGACGAGCAGCAGCTCGCGTACGAGGCGGCGGCGCGCCGCGCTGCGGCCGGTTCCCGGGCCGCCGGGTGCGGCGTGGGTGGTGGTCATCCCCCGGTCCCTCTTCCTGCGTCCTGCGGACGTCCCGGTGGGAGTCCTGCGCGCTCATCGACACGCCAGTGTATCGATACATTCGCGTATCGATACGCAGGTGTACCGATACGCTGGCGTTCCGGTACACTCCGTATCGGAAGACACCGCCGAGCCGCCCCCCGAGGAGAGCCGCACCCCATGACGTCGACGCCGCCCCCCGGGCGCCGCTCCAAGATCACCCCGGAGCGGGAGCAGGAGTTCTACGACGCCGTCCTGGAGCAGCTGCGCGAGGACGGGTACGAGGCCCTGACCATGGAGGGCATCGCGGCGCGGGCCAGTTGCGGCAAGTCCACGCTCTACCGGCAGTGGAAGACCAAACCCCAGCTCGTGGCCGCCGCCCTGCGGGCCGGCCGGCGCGGCACGCTCGTCGCCGTGGACAACGGAACGCTGGCGGAGGACCTGCGCGAGGCCGCTCGGATCGCGGCGTGCACCTCGGGCCGCGACACCCGCCTCATGCAGGCGGTCGGGCACGCCGCCCTCGACGACGAGGAACTGCAGGCGGCCCTGCGCGCGGCTCTGGTCGAGCCGGAGCTCGCGGCCTTCGACGCGATGGTGGAGCGGGCCGTCGCGCGGGGGGAGATCCGCGCGAACCATCCGGCCGTGGAGTTCCTGCCGGCGCAGCTCATGGGCCTGGTCCGCATCCTGCCGGTCCTGGAGGGCCGCTTCGCCGACGCCAACTACCTGCTCCGGTTCATCGACGCGTCCATCCTCCCCTCCCTGGGGCTCACCCCGCCCCAGGCCCCCTGAACCGGCCGGCCGCCGTCACGATGACCTGACGGCGACCTGCCCGCGCTGCCTCGTGGGGACGGCGGCAGCGCACCGCCCGGATCGGGCGGCGGTCACTCGCACGTCGAGCGGCCGCCGCCCGATCCGGGCGGATTCGTATACCGGCCACGGCGTCCCCGCCGACCACGGCCGTCGCTGTCGGGCCGTCCAGCCGCCGGGGTGTCGGACTGCCGCGCCGCCGCGCCGCAGGGCGCCTTCCCGTCAGCGGCGGCCGCCCATGAGCCGGGTGAACTCCTCCGGGTCCGCGTCGGACCCTCGCAGGTCCGCCGAGTCCAGCGACCACGCGCCGGACGCGTCGCGCGAGAATTCCGCGATCGTGGCGGCGGTCGAGCCGGCCACGGAGGCGAAGTCGCCCTGTGCGAGGTCGGTGTGCCCCTCGCGGATCCGGATCCCCGTGCCGCCGATGTCGGCGAACGTCTTGCGGCCGGACTCCCCCGGGCCGGCCGGGGACCCGTCGGCGTGCTGGATGACCACGCCCACCACCACGCGCCGCAGCTCCGCTCCCATCCGGTTCAGTTCGAGGGTCATCACCTCGTCGAAACCGAAGCCCTGGCCCGTGTGGCTGTCCCGGTTCAGGGTGATGGTGCCGTCGGGCGACCGGCTGCCGAAGTGCACGAGGTGGACGGGGGTCCCATGGAGATCGGCGGCCCCGTAGACCGCGGCGACGAGGTCGAGGTCGTTCGCGGGGGTCCCGGCGGGGCTGGGGTCCCACCTCAGCGCGACCTCCACCTTGGCCAGGCCCTTGCGTACACCGGTCACCGGTCTCCCCCTCCGCTCAGCAGATCGTGCCCCGCCATGGTCCCACGCGGCCCGCGGCCGCACCCGAACGACCGTACGTTACCAGCCACTTCGGCCTTCACCGGCCGGGCCCGAGGGGCCGACACGCGGGCCGAATACCCGCATGCGACGGATCTGCGCCTTTGGGCGCAAAATGACCGCATTACGCTCGAATTATCCTAAACTCGTCGCCCCACCCGGCCCCTTGTCCCGTCACGGACCCGTTCAACCCAAGATCCTTCGGCGGAACCGGATCGTTATCCTCAAATTTTACTCAGATCTAGTGACGGTGCGGCCGTCTCCTTCCTAGCTTCCTCGTACACGTGTCACGACGTACCCCCCACGTTCCGCGGCTCCCCGCCCGCCGGCGCGCCCTCCCCCAGCCACCGCTGGACGGGCCCCGGCGGCGCGGCCCGCGTTCCCGAGGAAAGAGTGCAGCATGAAGGTTCCCCAGGCCGGTGCGGTCGCCGCAGTGATCGCCATCGCGCTCACCACCTCCGGGTGCTTGGGCGAGGAAGAGGTCAAGGGGAAGCTCGCCATCGGGATCAAGTTCGACCAGCCGGGCATCGGCATGCGCGAGCCCGACGGCACGTTCTCCGGGTTCGACGTGGACGTCGCCACGTACGTGGCCAAGCAGCTCGGCTACGCGCCGGACCGCATCGAGTTCAAGCAGGTGTACAGCAACGACCGCGAGCTGCTGCTGCAGTACAACGAGGTCGAGTTCGTCGCCGCGAGCTATTCGATCAGCGACAAGCGCAAGGAGAAGGTCGACTTCGCCGGCCCCTACTTCCTCGCGCACCAGGACCTGCTGGTCCGGGCCAACGACACCAGCATCACCAAGGCCGAGGACCTCAACACCAAGAAGCTGTGCTCGGTGAGCGGTTCCACCTCGGCGGAGAACGTCAAGAACCGCCTCGCCCCGAAGGCCAGCGTCCTGGAGCTCGGCGGCTACTCGGAATGCCTCGTCGCCCTCCAGGACGGCCTGGTCGACGCTCTGACCACGGACAACTCCATCCTGGCCGGGTACGCCGCCCGCAAGGGCAACGAGAACAAGTTCAGGCTCACGGGCCTGGCCATGAGCAACGAGAACTACGGCATCGGCCTGAAGAAGGGCGACACGGAACTCCGGGACAAGATCAACGCTGCCCTGAAGAAGATGGTGGCGGACGGTTCCTGGGAACAGGCCGTGAAGAAGAACTTCGGCCCCGACTACAAGTACGAGGCGGCCCCGCCGCTCGCCGCGACGAACTGAGGCGTCGAGGGACTCCCCGGGGCGGACGGGGGCGGGGGTGACGCGTGTCCCCGTACAAGATCCGCGCGTCCGACACATGGTCTTCATCTGTAGGGCACATGACAATGTGAGCCTCGCTCTGCCACCTGACACCCCGCCAATTCCCCGGGCGGGGACGGTGCGTGTGGAGAGGTACCCCCACAGATGAGAATCTCACGCCTGACTCCCTGGGCCGCCGGGCTCGCGGCGGCCGCGCTGTTCGCCGTACCGGCCGCCGCGTCCGCCGGCCAGCAGCGGGCCGCGGCCCCCCTCGCCGCTTCGGCGGACTCCTACTACACGAGCGCCGAGGGCAAGACCGGTGCCGCGTTGAAGACCGCTCTGCACCAGATCATCAGGAACCAGTCGAAGGTGTCCTACGACGGGGTCTGGAACGCCCTCAAGGCCACCGACCAGGACCCGGCGAATCCCAACAACGTCATCCTGCTCTACTCAGGCCGCTCCCAGTCCAAGAGCACCAACGGCGGCGGGTCCAACGACTGGAACCGCGAGCACGTGTGGGCCAAGAGCCACGGCGACTTCGGAACCGCCACCGGGCCCGGCACCGACCTGCACCACCTGCGCCCCGAGGACGTGACGGTCAACAGCACGCGCGGCAACAAGGACTTCGACAAGGGCGGCAGCCCGGTCGCGGAGGCGCCCGGGAGCCTGACGGACAGCGACTCCTTCGAGCCGCGCAACGCCGTCAAGGGCGACGTGGCCCGGATGCTGCTCTACATGGCCGTCCGCTACGAAGGCGGTGACGGCTTCGCGAACCTGGAGCTCAACGACCAGGTCAGCAACGGTTCGGCCCCCGCGCACGGGCGGATCAGCGTACTCAAGCAGTGGCACCAGCAGGACCCGCCGGACGCCTTCGAGCAGCGGCGCAACCAGGTCATATTCGACAGCTACCAGCACAACCGGAACCCCTTCATCGACCACCCGGAGTGGGTCGCCTCCATCTGGTGACCGCCGGCCGCGGGGGCTGCGGGCCCGTCCCGACGGCCCGGCGGGGGTTGGGCCGCTCCAGGCCGGGTATTCGCAGGCCACAGGCTGCGGGCCGCGCCCGTCGGCGGCAGCCGACGGAGGTACGTCGTGATGGACGGAGCCGGACTTTCCGACCGCGAGCAGCGCGCCCTCTCGGCGATCGAAGCCCAACTCAAGGGTGATCGCTCCTTCGACCGGATCCTGCGGTCCACCCGTCGCCGCAACCGCGTCGCGGCGGCCTGTCTGCTGGGCGCGGTGACGGTCGCGCTGCTGGTCGCGGCATCGGTCACGGTGTCGCAGCCCCTGATCTGGGCTTTCTCCGCCGCCTGGATCCTCACCGTGTTCACGGCCCTGCCGCTCGTCGGCCAGTGGATCCATCGGCGCTGGCAGAACAGGGACCGGACCTCGGCGGCCGGCCGGACCTGAGGGGCCGGTAACCGCCTCGGGCCCCTC
>NZ_JBHXRU010000088.1:0-27013 GCF_042716255.1 Streptomyces sp. NPDC058662
GCGTTGATTTTTGGCACGCTGTTGAGTTCTCAAGGAACGGACGCTTCCTTCGTACTCACCCTCAGTAACACTACTGGGGCTTTCCTCCGGGCTTCGTTTCGTTCTGTTCTTGCGTTTCCGACTCTATCAGAGCCTGTCCCGCTCGCCTTCCAGGTCCTTCGCTCTCGCGTTTTCCCTTTCCGGCGGTTCCAACGTTACCAGATCTCTTCCGTGCCCATTCGGGTTCGAAATTGAATTCGTGGCCGTTGGCGGCCTGTGCCTTTCGGCGCTCCGCTACGTTAGCGCTTTCCCTCTGCGACTCATAATCGGGTCGGCGGCCGGGAATTCGGACATGCCGAATAGAACCCCGCCAGGGGTGCGTCGTAGGTAGTGGATTTGCCACTCTGGGGGTCTGCCTACAGCAGTGCCCCGTTCAAGTGGCTCGGACTACATTAGGCGTCTGTTGGAGCCGAGTCAAGTTGAGCGCCTCCGGCGGGGCGCGTGGGCGCGGTACGGGCTCACGGTGGGGTCGTGCGTGATCCAGAAGCGGTACGGGTGGGCGGCGCCGGCGCCACCCACTCCCGTGCGCGGGCCGCTGCTGACCAGGGCGGGCGGGGTGGCCGTGCCGGTGAGGAGGGACAGCGGGGAGTCGGGGCCCGCGCAGAGGTCGGCGCCGTCGAGGGTGCGGTCCACGTCGAGGGCCGTGGCGAGGCGGGCGGGCCCCTTGGCCAGTTCGCTCGGCCTCCGGGCCGACAGGCGACGCGGGGCCGCGAGGTCCGCGCCCCTCGTGACCTCGCCGGCCCGCAGCAGGACGCCGCTCGCGTGGTCCGCCGGGCCGCACACCAGGTTCAGGCTGAACCACATGCCGTAGATGAAGTAGACGTAAGCGTGTCCGGGTGGACCGAACATCGACGCGTTGCGCGCCGTGCGGCCGCGGTAGGCGTGCGAGCCCGGGTCGCTCTCGCCCTCGTAGGCCTCCACCTCCGTGATGCGCAGCTCCATCGGGCCCTGCGGGGTGCGGCGGACCAGGGTGCGGCCCAGCAGGTCCGGGGCCACGGTGAGGACCGGGCGGTCGAAGAAGGACCGTGCCAGGGGCGTACGGTCGGGGCGCGCGCTCATCCGGTCGAGGGTAGTGGAACGCGTATCCCTGCAACCGGGGCCTAAGGTTCCGCGTTGGTAGGGGGTAGGTGCGGCCGGGACGACGCGGCCGTCGTGTCCCTGGGACAAACAGGGCTTTAAAGGGGAGTTTGATCATGGGCTTCAAGAAGCTGTTCGCGAGCCTGGGTGCCGGTGGCGCCTCCGTGGACACCGTCATCACCGAGCCGAACGCCGTGCCGGGCGGGATCGTCCAGGGTGAGGTCCGGATCCAGGGCGGGTCTGTGGAGCAGGACATCCAGGGGCTGTCCGTCGGGCTGCAGGCCCGGGTGGAGGTCGAAGGCGGCGACCAGGAGCACAAGCAGGACATCGTCTTCACCAAGCAGCGCCTCGGTGGTGCGTTCCAGGTGCAGCCGGGCGCCCTGCACGTGGTGCCGTTCGGGCTGGAGATTCCCTGGGAGACTCCGATCACCCACTTCGGCGGCCAGCACCTGCGCGGGATGAACATCGGTGTGAGCACGGAGCTTGAGATCGCACGCGCCGTGGACGCGGGCGACCTCGACCCGATCAACGTGCACCCGGTCCCGGCGCAGCAGGCGATCCTCGACGCGTTCCGCCAGCTGGGCTTCTCCTTCCGCAGCGCGGACATGGAGCGCGGGCACATCCGGGGGACGCGGCAGACGCTGCCCTTCTACCAGGAGATCGAGTTCGCCCCGCCGGCGCAGTACCGGGGGCTGAACCAGGTCGAGCTGACCTTCGTCTCGGACGGCCGGGAGATGGACGTCGTTCTGGAGATGGACAAGAAGCCGGGGCTGTTCAGCGAGGGCAGCGACACCTTCCGCTGCTTCCAGGTGGGTCTGGAGTCGTACGCGGGAACCGACTGGGCGGCGTACCTGAACCAGTGGATCGCCTCCGTCGGCTCGCAGCGCAACTGGCTGTGACGGGTGGGAGGGGCCCGGGCAGCCGTCGGCGACCCGGGCCCCTCCTCCTACGCTGGTTGATGGGCTGATGGGCTCCACCGAAGGTTTCCCTTTCCACCAGGAGGTTCAGACGTGACCGAGCGAGGCCGGCCACCGCTGCCGCACGACTTCCATCCCGAGGTCCCCCGGTTCACCGTGACGAGCGCGGATCTGGCGCCGGGAGCCGACCTGGGCGCCGCCCAGGTGCTCTCGGGTGGGAACGTGTCCCCGCAGCTGCGGTGGTCGGGGTTCCCGGAAGGGACGAAGAGTTTCGCCGTGACGTGCTTCGACCCGGACGCGCCCACGGGCAGCGGGTTCTGGCACTGGGTGCTGTTCGACCTCCCGGCCTCGGTCACCGAGCTGCCGGCCGGCGCGGGCGGCGGGACGTTCGAGGGGCTGCCCGCGGGGGCCCTGCACGTGCGCAACGACTACGGGACCAAGGACTTCGGCGGGGCCGCCCCGCCGGCCGGGGAGCGCCACCGGTACGTGTTCACCGTGTACGCGGTGGACCAGGAGCGGCTCGGACCCGACGCCGACGCGTCCGCGGCCGCGGTCGGGTTCCATCTGCGCTTCCACACGCTCGGCCGGGCGCAGCTGATCGGCGAGTACGAGGCACCGGCGGGCTGATCTTCTCCGAGCGTTTGCCCGGTCCTGGTCTAAAGACGACCAGGACCGGGCATTTTTATTGCGTTGTCCCGCGTGGCGCGCGCGGCCAGAGTGGTCGCGGGCCCTGCCGCCAGGGAGGTCGCGGGCCTGCACACGGGAGGTGGGCGAGATGCGGGACACGCTGGTGCTGAATGCGAGCTTCGAGCCGCTGTCGACGGTGACGCTGAACCGGGCGGTGGTCCTGGTGCTCCAGGACAAGGCCGTCGTCGAGCAGTCGCATCCCGAACTGCGTGTGCGCGGGGCCACCATGGATCTGCCGCTGCCCCGGGTGATCAGGCTGTGCCGGTACGTCCGGGTGCCCTTCCGAAGACACGCTCCCTGGTCGCGGAGGGGGGTGCTGGTCCGGGACCAGCACCGGTGCGCGTACTGCGGGAAGCGGGCGACGACCGTGGACCACGTACTGCCGCGGGCCCAGGGGGGCGGCGACACCTGGTTGAACACGGTGGCGTCGTGCGCCGAGGACAACCACCGCAAAGCGGCCCGTACTCCGGAGGAGGCGGGTATGCCGCTCCTGCGCAAGCCCTTCGTGCCGTCCCCGGCCGACGCGATGCTGCTGGCTCTGGGGGTGGGCGGGCGCGAGGTGCTGCCGCAGTGGCTGGAGCGTTCCGCCTAGCCGGGTACCCCGTCCGTGGCTCCGGCGGCGGACGGGGTGGACGTAGTTCGGCTACGTCCCTCAACTGATCAGCAGTTGGGCGATGGCGATGAGGCCGACCGTCACGATCACGCCGCGCAGGACGGTCGGCGGCAGGCGGCGGCCGACCTTCGCGCCGATCTGCCCGCCGATGGTGGAGCCGACGGCGATGAGGAGGACGGCGGTCCAGTCGAACTCGGCGACGAAGAGGAAGAAGACGGCGGCGATGCCGTTCACCAGGGCGGCCACGACGTTCTTCACCGCGTTGATCCGCTGCAGGTCCTCGCGCAGCAGCAGGCCCATCAGACCGAGGTAGAGCACGCCTTGGGCGGCGCCGAAGTAGCCTCCGTACACGCTGGCGAGCAGCATGCCGGTGAGCAGGGCCGGGCCGCCGTCGGGGTGGCCCGGGTCGCCGCCCGCGGCCTCCTGGCGGCGGCGCAGCGCCAGGGCGAGGCGGGGCTGGAGGACGACCAGTACGAGGGCCAGGCCGATCAGGACGGGCACGATCGTGTCGAAGGAGTCGGACGGCAGGGTGACCAGCAGGACGGCGCCCACGAGGCCGCCGACCAGGGAGACGGCGCCGAGCCGCAGGACGCGGCCCCGCTGGCCCCGGAGTTCCTTGCGGTAGCCGATGGCGCCGCTGAGGGAGCCGGGTACGAGGCCGAGCGTGTTGGACACGTTGGCGGTGACCGGCGGGAGGCCGGTGGCGAGCAGCACCGGGAAGGTGATCAAGGTACCGGAGCCGACGATGGTGTTGATGGTCCCCGCGCCGATGCCGGCCGCGAGGACGGCGAGTGATTCCCAGAGGGACATGGACATGGACTGGGCCGTCCCCTTCGCATGAGTGGGTCGCCTCTTCGCCGTGGAGGTCGAGGGGCCTCACTGATCATGCAGCAGGGGACGGGCCGTCTGTCGCGGGGTCAGTCGATGGGGGGCTGTTCGCGGCGGTCCGCCGCGTCCTTGTCCCGCGCGGCGGGGATGCCGCCGCCCTCCTTGCCGGCGTTCTGCGGGTTGAAGCCCGAACCGGCGCCCATGGGGCCGAAGTTGCCCATGGCTCCGGAGAGGCCCTTGAGGGCGTCGCCGATCTCGCTCGGCACGATCCAGAGCTTGTTGGCGTCGCCCTCGGCGAGCTTCGGGAGCATCTGGAGGTACTGGTAGGCGAGGAGCTTCTGGTCGGCGTCGCCGGCGTGGATCGACTCGAACACGGTCCGGATCGCCTGCGCTTCGCCCTCGGCCCGCAGGGCCGCGGCCTTGGCGTCGCCCTCCGCGCGCAGGATGGAGGACTGCTTCTCTCCCTCGGCCCGGAGGATCTCGGACTGCCGGACGCCTTCGGCCTGGAGGATCGCGGCGCGCTTGTCACGGTCGGCGCGCATCTGCTTCTCCATCGAGTCCTGGATGGAGGTCGGCGGCTCGATGGCCTTGAGCTCGACGCGGTTGACGCGGATGCCCCACTTGCCGGTGGCCTCGTCCAGCACCCCGCGCAGCGCGGCGTTGATCTCCTCGCGGGAGGTGAGCGTCCGCTCCAGGTCCATGCCGCCGATGATGTTGCGGAGCGTGGTGACGGTGAGCTGCTCGATGGCCTGGATGTAGCTGGCCACTTCGTACGTCGCGGCGCGGGCGTCGGTCACCTGGTAGTAGATGACGGTGTCGATGTTGACGACCAGGTTGTCCTGGGTGATGACGGGCTGCGGCGGGAAGGGGACGACCTGTTCGCGGAGGTCGATCCGGTTGCGGATCGAGTCGATGAACGGGACGACGATGTTGAGGCCCGCGTTGAGTGTGCGGGTGTAGCGGCCGAACCGCTCGACGATGGCGGCGCTGGCCTGCGGGATCACCTGGATCGTCTTGACCAGTGCGATGAAGACCAGAACCACCAGAATGATCAGGACGATGATGATCGGTTGCATGCGGTTCCCCGTGCCCTTCCGGCTGTCTGTGCTGCCCCGTTGAGCGGAGTCTCGCAGACCCGGGGCCCGCGAGCAGGCTGCTTGTCACATGACGACGGCGGTCGCCCCGTCGATCTCCACGACGTCCACGGACTGACCGGGCTCGAAACTGCTGTCGGCGTCAAGGGTACGCGCGGACCAGATCTCACCGGCGAGCTTGATGCGGCCGCCGCTGCCGTCGACGCGTTCGAGGACGACGGCGCTGCGCCCTCTCAAGGCGTCGATGCCGCTGCGGTGTTGGGGCCGTTGGTCGCGGTGTCGGTTGGCGATCGGCCGTACGACGGCGATGAGCGCGACCGATACGACCGCGAAGACGAGGACTTGGGCCACCACTCCCCCGCCGACCGCGGCCGTGACGGCGGCCGCCACCGCCCCCACGGCGAACATGCCGAACTCCGGCATGGCGGTGAGGACGAGGGGGATACCCAGTCCGACCGCGCCGATGAGCCACCACACCCATGCGTCGATGTCCACATGGTCATGGTAGGTCGGGTGGGCGCGGTCCGGACAGGGTGCGGCAGGCCGTACTCGCGGCCGCGCTCCCCGCCCTACTGGCCGAGGGAGAGGCCCTGGGCGGTCCAGCGGTCGCCGCCGTTGCGTTCGACGACCAGCGGGAGGCCGAAGCAGAGCGAGAGGTTGCGCGAGGTCAGTTCGAGGTCGATCGGGCCGGCGGTGACGACCTTGCCCTGACGGATCATCAGGACATGGGTGAAACCGGGGGCGATCTCCTCGACGTGGTGCGTGACCATGACCATCGAGGGCGCGAGCGGGTCGCGGGCGAGACGGCCGAGGCGGCGTACGAGGTCCTCGCGGCCTCCGAGGTCCAGGCCGGCGGCGGGCTCGTCGAGGAGCAGCAGCTCGGGGTCGGTCATCAGGGCGCGGGCGATCAGGGTGCGCTTGCGCTCGCCCTCGGAGAGGGTGCCGAACTTGCGGTCCAGGTACTCCGTCATGCCGAGGCGGTCGAGGAAGGCGCGGGCGCGCAGCTCGTCGATCTCCTCGTACTGCTCCTGCCAGGTCGCCGTCATGCCGTAGGCGGCGGTGAGCACGGTCTGCAGGACGGTCTGCCCCTTGGGCAGCTTGTCGGCCATCGCGATACCGGCGACGCCGATGCGGGGGCGCAGCTCGAACACATCGACCTTGCCGAGGGTGCTGCCGAGGATGGTGGCGGTGCCCGTGGTCGGGAAGAGGTAGCTGGAGGCGAGGTTCAGCAGCGTGGTCTTGCCGGCGCCGTTGGGGCCGAGGATCACCCAGCGCTCCCCCTCCTTCACCGACCAGGAGACCTGGTCCACCAGAGCCCGGCCCTCGCGGACCACGGATACGTCCACCAGCTCCAGAACGTCGCTCATGAGCGTGTTGTCACCCCTTGCAGTCACGGTTCTCTGTGCGCCGGCAGGCGCAGCCCCAGGGCAAAACCTACGCCACTCGGGGCGGGGTCCGGGGCCGGGGCCGGGTGCGGGGCGGGATCCGTAAAGTAGGGGGATGCTTTTCGAACCGCGTTCCGGGCGGCTGGCCGCCTGGGGGAACGCTCTGCTGGCCGGTCTGGTCTCGCCCGACGAGGCCGTGATGTCGATCGTGGGCGAGGACGCCGTGCACCGGGTGGCGGGGCTGCCCGGGGAGCCGGAGCCGGTGGGGCTCACGCTGGCCCTGGGGCGGATGCGGGCGCTGGGGGTGACCGGGCTCCGGGTGGCGCTGCCGGCGCCGGGGCATCCGCTGGGGCTGAGCGGGCCGGCGGAGTTCAACGCGCGCGCCCTGGAGGCCGAGGAGGCGGTCGTCGCGGTGGGGGCGGCGGTCGGGCTGGTGCCGGAGGTGGCGGAGGCCGGGCCGGCCGGGGACGTGCACGTGTCGGTGATCTGGCACTGCCTGCCGGTGCGGGAGGCCCCGCCGGCGGACGTGCCCTCGCTGGGCGAGGCCGAGCGGGAGCTCGCGGAGGCGCTGCGCGAGGCGACCGGCGTACTGTCCCGGCTGGACGTGGCGGGGTCGGGGCCGGTGGCGGAGGCCGCGCTGTCGGCGTACCGGGCGCGGGCGGAGGCCGGGCGCGAGGTACTGGCTCCGGGGTACCCGGCGCGGGCGGTACGGGTGCTGGCGCTGGCGCAGCGGGTGGACCTGCTGGTGTCGCTGGCGTACGAGAACGGCCCGGGGGGCGCGGTGGCCGCGTCGGAGATGGCGGCGCGGTCCGAGGCGCTGCGGCCGGTGGAGCGGGTGGCCCGGCGGGCGCTGGTCGCGGCGTACAACGCGGCGGTGGAGGAGCGCGAACGGGGCTGAGCCCCGGGCTCCGCACGGGTCGGCCGCGGCGCGGCGGCCCCACGGCTGCGGGCGGACGCGGGGCGGCGGCCGGACGCGGTAGCGACCCGGCGTCGTAGCGGCCCGGCATCGTAGCGACCCGACGCGGTAGCGACCCGGCGCCGTAGCGACCCGGCGCGGCAGCTACCCGGCGCGGCGGCGGCCCGGCGCGGCGGCGGCCCGGCGCGGTGGGCCGGGGGTGTGCGACGGCCCCGCTGCCCGGGGAGAAGGGGGGAAGCGGGGCCGAGGGCGCGTCACGCGGGCATCCGACCGTCCGACGGGCGGGGTCCGGCGGCGGTGCGGGAGGTCAGGCGTTGACGCCGGTGTTGCCGAAGGCGGCGTTGAGCAGGCCGATCACGTTGACGCTGTTGCCGACCGCGTTCACGGGCACGCTCACGGGCACCTGGAGCAGGTTTCCGGAGGCCACGCCGGGCGAGTTCAGGGCCTCGCCCTCCGCCGACGCACCGCCGTGCGCGGAGGAGACACCCGCGCCGGCGGCGAGGAGGCCGCCCGCGATCATGGTGACGGTGGCGGCCTTCTTGAAGTTCTTCACGTTCTCGTCCTCCAGTACGTCTGCCGCGACCAGCCGTCGCGGCACGCCATGGAGAACGGCCCGCGGACGGAGCGGGATACGCCATGTGGGCGACATACACCCGACCGTATGAACCTCATACTGCCTCCCGGGCCGGAAGGACGCGGTCCGATTCGCTCCTCCTACTCGGCGATCCCGTGCCTGACCGCCCACAACGCGGCCTGGGTGCGGTCGGCGAGGTCCAGTTTCATCAGGATGTTCGAGACATGCGTCTTGACCGTCTTCTCGGACAGCACCAGGGCCCGGGCTATCTCCCGGTTGGAGCGCCCGTCCGCGATGAGCCCGAGGACCTGGCGCTCGCGGTCGGTCAGTGAGCCGGGGCGGCCCGCCGAGCCCCCCTGCTCGTCCTGCGAGAGCAGCGCCTGCGCCACCTCCGGCTGGAGGAGGACGTGGCCGGCGTGCACGGAGCGGATGGCTCCGGCCAGGGCGTCGGGGTCGATGTCCTTGTAGACGTATCCCGCCGCGCCCGCCCGCAGCGCGGGAACCACGGTCCGCTGCTCGGTGAAGCTGGTGACGATCAGCACCCGGGCCGGGTTGGCCAGCCCCCGCAGCCTGCGCAGAGCCTCGATGCCGTCGGTGCCCGGCATCTTGACGTCCATGAGGATCACGTCGGGCCGCAGCTCCTCGGCCCGGGCGACGCCCTCCTCGCCGTCGGAGGCCTCGCCGACCACCTCGATGTCGTCCTGGACCTCCAGGAAGGTGCGCAGGCCCCGCCGGACCACCTGGTGGTCGTCGACCAGCAGTACACGGATCCCGCCGCCCGGGCCGGGGGTCTCAGCCACCGGGGACCTCCATCTCGATCACGGTTCCCTCTCCGGGCGCCGAACGCACGGCGAGCCGTCCGCCCGCCCCGCTCGCGCGGTCCCGCATGGAGACCAGCCCCAGGTGGCGGCCCGCGGTGCGGACCGCCGACGGGTCGAAGCCGCGGCCCGAGTCGGTGACCGTGAGCACCGCTCCGCCGCCGGACGTCCGCGCCAGGGCGACCGCCACGTCCTGTGCCCGGGAGTGCCGCAGCGCGTTGTGGAGGGCCTCCTGGGCCACCCGCAGCAGCGCTTCCTCCTGGCTCGCCGGGAGGGCGCGTACGCCGTCGCAGGTGAAGGAGACGTGCGCGGTGTGGGCGCGGTCGAGGACCTGGACGTGCGTACGCAGGGTGGCGACCAGCCCGTCCTCGTCCAGGGCGGCCGGGCGCAGCTCGGTCACGGCGGCGCGCAGTTCGTCGGCGGCCTCGGCGGCCAGCGCGGCGACCTGCTGGAGCTCGCCCTTGGCGCGGTCGGGGTCGCGGTCCACGAGCGCGGCGGCGGCCTGGGCGGTGAGGCGGAGCGAGAAGAGCTTCTGGCTGACGGCGTCGTGCAGCTCGTGGGCGAGGCGGGAGCGCTCCTCGGCGATGGTCAGCTCCCGGCTGCGCTCGTAGAGCCGGGCGTTGGTGAGGGCGATCGCCGCGTGCTGGGCGAGGAGGGCCAGCAGCTCCTCGTCCTCGTCGGTGAAGCCGGGGGCGGCGCCGGGACGCGGGGAGCACTTGTTCGCGAGGAAGAGGGCGCCGAGGGTCTCGTCGCCGTCCCGGATGGGCAGCCCGAGGAAGTCGGACATGTCGGGGTGGGCCGCCGGCCAGCCCTCGAAGCGCGGGTCGTCGCGGACGTCGGCCAGTCGCTCGGGGCCGTCCTGGTGGAGCATCGCGGCGAGGATGCCGTGCTGGCGGGGCAGCGGGCCGATACGCCGCCACTGCTCCTCGCTGACGCCGTCCACGACGAACTGGGCGAAGCCGCCGTGGTCGTCCGGGACGCCCAGGGCCGCGTACCGCGCGTCCAGGAGCTCGCGGGCGGAGGCGACGATCGTGCGCAGGACGTCGCGGACCTCCAGGGTGCCGCTCATGGCGAGCAGGGCGGTACTCACGGCCGCCAGGCCGCCGCGGGGTCCGCCGGTGAGGGGGCTACCGGTCATGGGCCCACCGTACCCGCGGCTGTGACCTGGGGGATCGGGCCGCGGACGTAGGTCCGCCGGACCTCGCGGACGGGCCGTTCGACCGAGGCGCCGCCGACGGCCCGACCCCGGGCGAGGCAGCTCCACATACAGGTCCCTATATAAGGGACATTTCGCAGACCCCTCCCCCATGGACCACGGGCCGGTACGGGGTCGGGGGAGTGCCGCGGCGCTGTGCGGGTACGCGGGGTCGGGGGCCCGGCCGCTCCGGCACGCCTGCCGGCGGCCTCCACGTGCCGCCCTGGGCCGAATCGGTCACGGATCGCATTGCGAGAGCAACGGACGGTCAGACTGTTACGTGGCCGATGTGAGCCCGCGCATAGGACGCACATCACTTACGAAGGCGCCTAGTGGACAGGTAAAGGTCCTGTCAGCACGGGCGCGCCTAGCGTCCGGGGCCGAGAACGGACCTCTCCGCCCGCCCCTGATCCACTAAGCGCGGTCGTAGGTCACACCTTTGCCACAGCTTTTTGCCACCGCTAAGAATTGCTCCCGTCGCAACAGCGCCGCGGATCCCGGATCCGAGCGGCGCTTTCCTGCGGCCCCCGCTATTCGAAGAGGTTGCCCCGCCATGTCTGCTTCCCGCACTCTCGGTCACAGTCGTCTGACGAAGGCACACAAGCTGTCCATCGCCGGTGTCTCCACGCTCGGTGCCGCCGCGCTCGCCTTCTCCCTCGTCCCGGCCGGTGCCGCGCAGGGCGACACGATCTCCGCCGCCCCCGTCGCCTGGACCCAGGTCGTCGACGGCGCCCAGACGAAGGCCGTACAGCAGAACCTCGCCGTGCAGCAGGTCGTCGCCGACAAGAAGGCGGCGGACGCCGCCGCCAAGGCGAAGGCCGCCGCGAAGGCGAAGGCCGCCGCGAAGGCGAAGGCCGAGGCCGCCGCGAAGAAGGCCCGCGAGAAGAAGGAAGCCGCGAGCCGTTCCGCGGTCCGCACCCCCGCCTTCGCGAACAACCTCGACGGCTGGATCAAGGAAGCCCTCTTCATCATGAAGAAGGAAGGCATTCCGGGCAGCTACTCCGGCATCCACCGCAACATCATCCGCGAGTCCAGCGGCAACCCGATGGCGATCAACAACTGGGACATCAACGCCCAGAACGGCATCCCCAGCAAGGGTCTGCTCCAGGTCATCTACCCGACCTTCAAGGCGTACCACGTCAAGGGCACCAAGTTCGACCAGTACGACCCGGTCGCGAACATCGTCGCCGCCTGCAACTACGCGGCCGACCGCTACGGCTCGATGGACAACGTCAACAGCGCCTACTAGGCCACCGGCGTACCCCTGCCTTCCCCCACGCGCCTCAGGGCGGCACCCGGACTCCGGGTGCCGCCCTGAGGCGTTTCGCGCGTACGGGCCGCGGTGGCGCGGCGGCCGCCCGCGGCGGTCCTACTTGCCGGCCCGCATGACCTCGGGCTCGTGGCGGCGCAGCAGGCGCTGCACCGCGAAGCCGCAGGCGATGCCGAGCAGCAGCAGGACGGTGATGTTCAGGCTCCACTGCCCGATGGTGGCGTCCCAGAGCGGGTCGGTGTTCGTCGGGTTGTCGCGGTCCCACGGCGGCATGAGCGTGCCGAGGTGCAGTGTGGTGCCGGCGGCGGCGACGGCCCAGCGGGAGGGCATCAGCCAGGCGAACTGCTCCAGGCCCGGGGAGTCGTAGACCTGGAAGAGGATGCCGGTGAAGACGACCTGGACGATCGCGAACATGACGAGCAGCGGCATGGTCTTCTCGGAGGTCTTCACCAGCGAGGAGATCACCAGGCCGAACATCATCGAGGTGAAGCCGAGCGCGATGACCGAGAGGCAGAGCTCGACGGCCGGCGGCATCAGCAGGCCCTCTTCGGGCAGGTCGCGCGGGAAGAAGCCGATCCCGCAGATGATCACGCCCTGGATGGCCGTGATGACACCGAGGACGATCACCTTCGACATCAGGTACGCCGACCGGGACAGGCCGGTCGCGCGCTCCCGCTCGTAGATCACCCGTTCCTTGATCAGCTCGCGGACCGAGTTCGCGGCGCCGGAGAAGCACATGCCGACCGCCAGGATCAGCATGATCGTGCCGGCGTCGCCGTTGAACTGGGACGGGGGCGTCGGCGGCGCGAGGCCGAAGGTCGCCGGGATGACCGTCGAGACCACGCCGAGGACGGCGGGCAGGATCAGCATCAGGCCGAGGAAGCCGCGGTCGGAGGCGATCACCGACACGTAGCGGCGCATCAGCGTGAAGAGCTGGGAGCCCCAGCCCTGCGGCTTCGGCGGACGCATCTGCTGGGCGGGGGGCATCGCGACCGACTGCGGGGCGACCGCGTCGATGTCGGCGGCGTACAGCTGGTAGTGCTGCGAGCCCTTCCAGCGGCCGGCCCAGTCGTACTCGCGGTAGTTCTCGAAGGCGGAGAACACATCCGCCCAGGTGGTGTAGCCGAAGAAGTTCAGGGCCTCGTCCGGCGGGCCGAAGTACGCGACCGAACCGCCCGGGGCCATGACCAGCAGCTTGTCGCAGATGGCCAGCTCGGCGACCGAGTGCGTGACGACCAGGACGGTGCGGCCGTCGTCGGCGAGGCCGCGCAGCAGCTGCATGACGTCGCGGTCCATGCCCGGGTCGAGGCCGGAGGTGGGCTCGTCCAGGAAGATCAGGGACGGCTTGGTGAGCAGCTCCAGGGCCACGGACACGCGCTTGCGCTGACCACCCGAGAGCGCGGTGATCTTCTTGTCCTTGTGGATGTCGAGCTTGAGCTCGCGCAGCACCTCGTTGACGCGGGCCGCGCGCTCGGACTCGGCGGTGTCGCCCGGGAAGCGGAGCTTGGCCGCGTACTTCAGGGCGGTGCGGACGGTCAGTTCCTTGTGCAGGATGTCGTCCTGCGGGACCAGGCCGATGCGCTGGCGGAGCTCCGCGAACTGCTTGTACAGGTTGCGGTTGTCGTAGAGGACGTCGCCCTGGTCGGCGGGCCGGTAGCCGGTGAGCGCCTTGAGGAGGGTCGACTTGCCGGAGCCGGAGGGGCCGATGACTCCGATGAGGGACTTCTCCGGGACGCCGAAGGTGACGTCCTTGAGGATCTGCTTGCCGCCGTCGACCGTGACCGTCAGGTGGCGGGCCGAGAAGGAGACCTCGCCGGTGTCGACGAACTCCTCCAGCCGGTCGCCGACGATACGGAAGGTGGAGTGGCCGACGCTGACGATGTCGTTCGGGCCGAGGAGCGCCGTACCGGACTTGGCGAGCGGCTGGCCGTTGACGTAGGTGCCGTTGTGGCTGCCGAGGTCGTGGATCTCGAAGCGACCGCCGGGCATCGAGCGGAACTCGGCGTGGTGGCGCGAGACCTGGAGGTCGGAGACCACCAGCTCGTTCTCCAGGGCGCGGCCGATCCGCATGACGTGGCCCAGCGAGAGCTGGTGGAACGTCGTGGGGCTGCGGTCGCCGTAGCCCGGGGCGCCGCCGGCCTGGGCCGGACGGGGCGCGGAGGCGCCGCCGGCCTGCTGGTGCGGGACCTGCGGCTGCGGCTGGGCGTGCTGCTGCTGGTCCCAGGCCTGCTGCTGCTGCTGTGCGTACTGCTGGTGCTGCTGCTGCTGGTGCGGGGCCTGGTATGCCGGCGCCTGCGGCTGGGCGTACGCCTGCGCCGACGCCTGCTGGGCCACCGCGGGCTGCTGCGCCGCGACGGGGTCGAGCCTGGGGCCGTCGGTGGCGTTGCCCAGGTGGACCGGCGTGCCGGGGACGAGCTCGGCCTGCTGGACCCGGGCGCCGTTCACGTAGGTCCCGTTGGTGCTGCCGTGGTCCTCGATCCCCCAACCACGGCCGTTCCAGCTGATGGTGGCATGCCGCCACGACACCCGCGCGTCGTCGATCACCACGTCTCCCTGGGGATCGCGCCCCAGCGAGTACGACCTGGACGGATCGAGCGTCCAGGTCCTGCCATTCAATTCCAGTACGAGTTCCGGCACTCCAGCCCCACTTATGGTCCCCCGAGAAGTTCCCTGATGTCAGGGAGTCTAGGGATGGCGAACATCCGGGGGAACTATTTCAGGCCCGGGGCCACATGTGGAATCCGGGCCTTGCCGACGGGCCCGGGGAGGCCCGTTGGAGGGGGCGAAAGCAACCCGGAGCGTGCGATACGGGACTTCTCGCCGGCGCCGCGAGGGCGTGCGCCGACCGCGCCGGCGGTCCGGGACGGACACGCGCCGACGGACGCGCACGGTCGCGGACGGGTCGTGCCGGCCCGGGCGGCCGGGTGCCCGGACCGGTCGCCTCCCGGCCCCGGGCACCGGGCCCGCGCCCGGAGCGTTCGAACGGTCCGGGCGGCCCGGCGCCCGGGTGGCCGGGGATGGGGGGCGACCGTAGGGTGGGACGGGGGTCCTGGTGCGGGGGGCGGGAAGATACGGTGAGGGCACCATGAGCGCATCGCAGACCTCCGAGGTCCCCACCCTCCTCGTCAAGATCTTCGGCAAGGACCGTCCCGGGATCACCGCCGGGCTGTTCGACACCCTCGCCGCCTACTCGGTCGACGTCGTCGACATCGAGCAGGTCGTCACCCGCGGCCGCATCGTCCTGTGCGCCCTCGTCACCGAGCCCGCCGGCGGAGCCGGGGGCGAGCTGCGGGCCACCGTCCACAGCTGGGCCGAGTCGCTGAAGCTGCAGGCCGAGATCCTCTCGGGTACCGGTGACAACCGGCCGCGTGGCAGCGGCCGTTCCCACGTGACCGTGCTCGGCCACCCGCTGACGGCCGAGTCGACCGCCGCCATAGCTGCCACGATCACCGAGACCGGCGGCAACATCGACCGTATCTTCCGCCTCGCGAAGTACCCGGTGACGGCCGTGGAGTTCGCCGTCTCCGGCACGGAGACCGAGCCGCTGCGGACGGCCCTGGCCACCGCCTCCTCGCACATCGGTGTGGACGTGGCCGTGGTCTCGGCGGGGCTGCACCGCAGGGCCCGGCGCCTGGTGGTCATGGACGTGGACTCCACCCTGATCCAGGACGAGGTGATCGAGCTCTTCGCCGCGCACGCCGGGTGCGAGGCGGAGGTCGCCGAGGTCACCGAGCGCGCCATGCGCGGCGAGCTGGACTTCGAGCAGTCGCTGCACGCCCGCGTCGCGCTGCTGGCGGGACTGGACGCGTCCGTCGTGGACAAGGTCCGCTCCGAGGTGCAGCTGACCCCGGGCGCCCGGACGCTGATCCGGACCCTGAAGCGGCTGGGCTACCAGGTCGGCGTGGTCTCCGGCGGCTTCACCCAGGTGACGGACGACCTGCGCGAGCGGCTGGGGCTGGACTTCGCCTCCGCCAACACGCTGGAGATCGTCGACGGGAAGCTGACCGGCCGCGTCACCGGCGAGATCGTGGACCGGGCGGGCAAGGCCCGGCTGCTGCGCCGGTTCGCCGCCGAGGCCGGCGTGCCGCTGACGCAGACCGTGGCCATCGGTGACGGCGCGAACGACCTCGACATGCTGAACGCGGCGGGGCTGGGCGTGGCCTTCAACGCCAAGCCGGTGGTCCGCGAGGCGGCGCACACGGCGGTGAACGTGCCGTTCCTGGACGCCGTGCTGTACCTGCTGGGCATCACCCGCGAAGAGGTCGAGGCCGCCGACCTGGCCTGACCCGTACGGGCCGCGAG
Source organism: Streptomyces sp. NPDC058662 (assembly GCF_042716255.1). Lineage (NCBI taxonomy): Bacteria > Bacillati > Actinomycetota > Actinomycetes > Kitasatosporales > Streptomycetaceae > Streptomyces > Streptomyces sp. NPDC058662. Next base: position 15,716 of record NZ_JBHXRU010000088.1, read on the forward strand.
GGCCCCGACAGCCGGTGCGGCTGTCGGGGCCCTCGTACGTGGCGGCCTCCGGGCCGGTGCGCCTCAGTGCTCCTTCGGGGTCCAGAAGTCGACCAGCGTGCCCGCGCCGAGCTGCAGGGACTTCCAGGAGCCGGTGAAGGAGACGACCGCGAGCGCCGCGGTCGGGAATCCCGACCGCGTCATACGCGCCAGGGTGTCGCCCTCCGCCTGCCCGGAGAGGCCGTCGGCGAGCGCGTGCATGCCGGGGTTGTGGCCGATGACGAGGAGGTCCGCGACCTCGTCGGAGGTCTCGTTGAGCAGGGCGACGAGCTCGCCCGGCGAGGCCTCGTACAGCCGCTCCTCGTACGAGGTCCGCGGCCGGTGCGGCAGTTCCTGGACGGCGAGCTTCCAGGTCTCGCGGGTGCGGGCGGCCGTGGAGCAGAGGGCCAGGTCGAAGGCGATGCCGGTCTCGGCGAGTTTCAGGCCGACGGCCGGCGCGTCCTTGCGGCCGCGTTCCGCCAGCGGGCGGTCGTGGTCGGACACCTCGGGCCAGTCGGCCTTGGCGTGCCGGAGGAGGGCGATCCTGCGGGGTGTGTCGGCGCTCATGGCTCCCAGCTTCGCATGAAACGAGCCACGGGGCGCAGGGCGTTGGGAGGCCGGCGACCGGGCACGGGCGCGTCCCGGGGCGCGCGGGCGCACGAGGTCAGCCGACGGCGCGCAGGAGCTGTTCGGCGACCTGGACCAGCGGCGAACCGTCGCCGGCGGCGGCGTGGGCCTCGCCGGACCCGGCGAGGAGCAGCAGCAGGAGGCCGAAGGCGAGTGCGGGCAGGGCCAGGGCCCACCAGTGGAGCCGGGCGTCGGCGCCGTGCCGGGCGCGGCGGCCGGCGGTCCGCGCGCGCGGCGGGAGGGGCCTGGTGTGCGTGGGGGCCGACATGACCGCCTCCGGGGTGTGCGGACGGGACGAGTGCGTTGCCTTCGAATCTATGGATCCGAAGGAGCGCTTCCCATCCGGGGCGCACCCCACTTCACCCTGAGCCCGGCCCCCTAGGGGTGGTGGGGTTATCCCCACCCCGCGGTCGGGGGCGGGCGGCCGTCAGGGGGAGGCGATCGTCGCGATGACGGCGATGATCACGGTCACGGCGAGCATCGCACCGAGCACGAGGCCCAGTTTCCGGTGGCCGTTCTGCGGGTTCGGTTCAAGTACGGGCGACATACCGGTCAGTCTCGCATGCCGCATTCGTCCTCGATCGTGCGGTCCCGGCCGGCCAGCACGCCGAGGGCGATCTGCGGGACGAGCAGTGCGGCCATCAGGGCGAGCGGCAGGTCCCAGCCGCCGCTGTGCTGGTACAGGGTGCCGATGAGGAGGGGGCCGGGGATGGAGATGAGGTATCCGGTGCTCTGCGCGAAGGCGGAGAGCCTGACGACTCCGGCGGGGGACTTGGCCCGCATGCCGATCATCGTGATGACGAGGGGGAAGGCGCAGTTGGAGACGCCGAGGAACAGGGCCCAGGCCCAGGCGCCCGCGGCGGGGGCGAGGAGGAGCCCGAGGTAGCCGGCGAGGCCGAAGAGGCCGAGGGTGACGGCGATGGGGCCCTGGTTGCGCATCCGGCCGGCGAGGCGCGGGATGACGAAGGCGAGCGGGACTCCCATGACCATGGTGACGGCGAGGAGCACTCCGGCGGTGGAGGCCGAGACACCGGCGTCGCGGAAGATCTGCGGGAGCCAGCCCATGGTGACGTACGCGCCGGTGGCCTGGAGTCCGAAGTAGCAGGCCAGGGCCCAGGCGGTGCGGCTGCGCACGACCGGCGGCCCGGCGTCGTGCCGTACGGCGCTCCCCCCGGCGCCGGCGGCTGCCCGCGCGGCCCGCCGGGTGGTCAGGGCGATCGGCAGCCAGGGCAGGACGGCCGCGACCGCGAGGACGGCCCAGACCAGCAGGCCTGTGCGCCAGCTGCCGCCGAGGGCCTCGGTGAGCGGGACGGTCGCCGCGGCGGCCAGCGAGGTGCCGGCGGCCAGGGCCATGGAGTACAGGCCGGTCATGGTGGCGAGGCGGTCGGGGAAGTAGCGCTTGACGATCACCGGGAGCAGCACGTTGGTGAGGGCTATGCCGGCCAGGGACAGGGCGCTGGCGGCGAAGAAGCCGGCGGCGCTCGTCGCGAGGGGCCGGACCAGCAGACCCGCGGCGACGGCGGCCATGCCGGCGCAGACGACGGCGGACGGGCCGAAGCGGCGCGAGAGCCGGGGGGCGGTGACGCCGAAGACGGCGAAGCACAGGGCGGGGACGGAGGTGATCAGTCCGGCGACGGCGCCGCTCATGCCGAGGCCCGTCCGGGTCTCCTCGAAGAGGGCGCCCAGGCTGGTGATGGCGGGCCGCAGGTTGAGGGCGGCGAGCACGATGCCGACGACGAGCACCGGTCCGAGCCACGCGGGTGCGGCCTCGGCGGGGAGGGGACCGGGCTGGTCGGGGGACGGCCGGGGGTGCGGCCGCACGACCGCCGGGCGGTTCATGGTCTGGATTTCGTCGTCGGACATTCAACCATCATAGAATCATGGGATGATTGGTTGTCCAGTCGCCGACGGGCCCCCGGGCCGGCCGTCCCCGAGAGGAACCCATGCCGCTGACCTCGCCCCGGCGCTCCGCGCTCGTCGACCAGGTGATCGCCCAGCTGCGGAACCAGATCACCTCCGGCGAATGGCCGGTGGGGGCCCGGATCCCGACCGAGCCGGAACTGGTGGAGCTGCTCGGGGTCGCCCGCAATACGGTGCGCGAGGCCGTCCGGGCGCTCGCGCACAACGGGCTCCTCGACATCCGGCAGGGCTCGGGCACGTACGTCATCGCCACCAGTGAGCTGGCCGGAGTGATGCACCGCCGCTTCGCCGGGGCCGAGCCCCGGCACATCGCGGAGCTGCGCTCGACCCTGGAGTCGTCGGCGGCCCGGCTGGCGGCCGAGCGGCGCACCGACCGGGACCTCGTACAGCTGGACGCGCTGCTGGCCCGGCGCGAGGAGGCGTGGGCGAGCGGGGACGCGGAGCTGTTCGTGGCGGCGGACGTCAGCCTGCACATGGCCGTCGTGACGGCCTCCCACAACGAGGTGCTGGTCGAGCTGTACGCGGACCTCGGCGACCTGGTGGCCGACTGGCTGCGCGCCGACGTGGGTACCGAGCTGCGGGCCGCCGACCACGTGGACCACGCACGGCTGATCGAGGCGGTCCGGCGCGGCGACGCGGACGCGGCCGCCTCGGAGGCGGCGGGCTACCCGTTCGTCTGCCTCGGCCGGGACGCCGCCGCGGGTCGCCTCGGCCGGGACGCCGCCGCGGGCCCGCTCACGGGCGCTGGTGGCTGACCCAGACCGCGCGGACCTCTTTCCAGCAGCGGCCGGTGAGCTCGGTGCGGCCGGCCGGGCCGACGGGCACGGCGACGCCGTCGCCGTCCACGTCCCACCAGCGGTCGCATTCGATGTGGAGCCGCACCAGGTCGGTCTCGGGGTAGCTGTTGTGGCAGTACGCCGTCACCCGCGAGCCGTCGACCACGGTGTCGCAGTCGGCGCCGAAGAGATCGCGGCGGGGGGGCCGCGCGGGCCGGACGGGTGGCTCGGCGGGGATGTCGGCGAGGTCCACGACGGCCGGGGCGGCCGCCTCGGGACCGGGCGCCGGCTCCTCTCCCGCCGGCTGCGCCACCGCGCCCGGGGTCAGGAGTCCGGTCAGGACCACGGAGGTGACCAGCAGTGATGCCGCTCGGCTCGGCTTCGCGCGCATGCCCGCACCTCCTCCCCGTACCGGCCGGGAAGATCCCGGCCTGGTCAGTTTGCAGGCATCTGTCCTGGTTTTCGACTCGGGAAGATCCAGTCGGCCGGTGAACATCCGATCGAGAGGCCGCCCGCGGGGCCGGGAGACGGCGCCGGCCGCGCCTCCCGGAAGGGGGGCGCGGCCGGTGTTCGAACGCGTGGGGACGGGGGCCCGTCAGGCACCCATCGCGTGCAGGCCGCCGTCCACGTGGACGATCTCGCCGGTGGTCTTCGGGAACCAGTCCGACAGCAGGGCGACGACGCCCTTGCCGGCCGGCTCCGGGTCGTTCATGTCCCAGTCCAGCATCGAGCGGGTGTTCCAGACGTCCGCCAGCTCGGAGAAGCCCGGGATGGACTTCGCGGCCATGGAGCCGAGCGGACCGGCCGAGACCAGGTTGCAGCGGATGTTCTCCTTGCCCAGGTCGCGGGCCAGGTAGCGGCTCGTGGCCTCCAGGGCGGCCTTGGCCGGGCCCATCCAGTCGTACTGCGGCCAGGCGAACTGCGCGTCGAAGGTGAGGCCCACGACGGCCGCGCCCTCCGCGGCGAACAGCGGCTTGCAGGCCATGGTCAGCGACTTCAGCGAGAACGCCGAGACGTGCATCGCGGTCGCGACCGACTCGAAGGGGGTGTTCAGGAAGTTGCCGCCGAGGGCGTCCTGGGGCGCGAAGCCGATCGAGTGGACGACGCCGTCGAGACCGCCGAGCTCCTCGCGGACCAGGCCCTCCAGGCGGGCCAGGTGCTCGTCGTTGGTGACGTCGAGCTCGATGACCTTGACGGGCTTCGGCAGCTTCTTGGCGATGCGCTCCGTCAGCGTCGGGCGCGGCCACGCCGTGAGGATGACCTCGGCGCCCTGCTCCTGGGCCAGCTTGGCGGTGTGGAAGGCGATGGAGGATTCCATCAGCACCCCGGTGATGAGGATGCGCTTGCCGTCGAGAATTCCGCTCATGGTGATCAGTGACCCATGCCCAATCCGCCGTCAACGGGAATGACGGCTCCGGTGATGTACGCGGCGTCGTCGGACGCCAGGAAGCCCACGGCGGCCGCGATCTCCTCGGGCTGCGCGTAGCGGCCGAGCGGCACCTGGCCGACGATGCCCGCGCGCTGCTCGTCGGTGAGCACCTTCGTCATGTCGGTGTCCACGAAACCGGGGGCGACCACGTTGAAGGTGATGTTGCGGGAGCCCAGCTCGCGGGCGAGCGAGCGGGCGAAGCCGACCAGCGCGGCCTTGGAGGCGGCGTAGTTGGCCTGGCCCGCAGAACCGAGCAGTCCGACGACCGAGGAGATCAGGACCACGCGGCCCTTCTTGGCACGCAGCATGCCACGGTTCGCGCGCTTGACCACACGGAAGGTGCCGGTCAGGTTGGTGTCGACGACGGACGCGAAGTCCTCCTCGGACATCCGCATCAGCAGCGTGTCCTTGGTGATGCCGGCGTTGGCCACGAGCACCTCGACCGCGCCGTGCGCGTCCTCGATCTGCTTGTAGGCCTGCTCCACCTGCTCGGAGTCGGTGATGTCGCAGCGGACCGCCAGGACGCCGAGCGAGGTGAGCTCCTGGGGCGGCTCACCCGACCGGTACGTGATCGCGACCTTGTCCCCGGCCTCCGCGAAGAGACGGGCGATGGCGAGGCCGATGCCCCGGTTTCCTCCGGTGACGAGAACCGAGCGGCTCAACGGATCACCCTTTCGCTAGCGGTCTGAATAACAAAAACCTATAGGTCGTCCCGCCTGTACGGAGAATCGGCCTCCGACAGGGCCTTGCGACGCGCTCTGTCGAGTCCCTACAGAAAGATGTCGTCATGAGCGCCCCGATCGCGACATGATCGGGGCTACCGGCCCCGACCCCGGGAGGAATTCCGTGCCCCATTCCATCGACGCGGCCTTCGCCGCGCTGCCCCTGCGGGCGCTCGCCGACGCGGCGCTCGCCAGGGCCCGCGCGCTGGGCGCCGACCATGCCGACTTCCGGCTGGAGCGCATCCGCAGCGCCTCCTGGCGGCTGCGGGACGCCAAGCCCTCGGGCGGGTCCGACACCACCGACCTCGGCTACGCGGTGCGGGTCGTGCACGGGGGCAGTTGGGGGTTCGCCTCCGGCGTGGACCTCACCATGGACGGCGCCGCCAAGGTCGCCTCGCAGGCCGTCGCCATGGCGAAGCTGTCCGCCCAGGTGATCAAGGCCGCCGGCTCGGACGAGCGGGTCGAGCTCGCCGACGAGCCGGTGCACGCGGACCGGACCTGGATCTCGGCCTACGACGTGGACCCCTTCACGGTGCCGGACGCGCGGAAGGCGGAGCTGCTCGCCGACTGGAGCGCGCGGCTGCTGGCCGCCGACGGGGTCGCGCACGTGGACGCCTCGCTCCTCGCCGTGCACGAGAACAAGTTCTACGCCGACACGGCGGGCACGTCGACCACGCAGCAGCGCGTGCGGATCCACCCGCAGCTCACCGCGGTCGCGGTGGACGGCACCACCGGCGAGTTCGACTCGATGCGCACCATCGCACCGCCCGCCGGGCGCGGCTGGGAGTACCTGACCGGCACCGGCTGGGACTGGGACTCCGAACTGGAGCAGATCCCCTCCCTGCTCGCCGAGAAGATGCGAGCGCCGAGCGTGCGGTCCGGGCGCTACGACCTGGTCGTGGACCCGTCCAACCTCTGGCTCACGATCCACGAGTCCATCGGCCACGCCACCGAGCTGGACCGGGCACTGGGCTACGAGGCGGCGTACGCGGGGACCTCCTTCGCCACCTTCGACCAGCTCGGCAAGCTGCGCTACGGCTCCCCGATCATGAACGTGACCGGTGACCGCACCGCCGAGCACGGACTGGCCACCGTCGGCTTCGACGACGAGGGCGTCGAGGCCCAGAGCTGGGACCTGGTCAAGGACGGCACCCTGGTCGGCTACCAGCTCGACCGGCGGATCGCGAAGCTGACCGGCCTCGGCCGCTCCAACGGCTGCGCCTACGCCGACTCCCCCGGGCACGTGCCCGTGCAGCGCATGGCGAACGTCTCGCTCCGACCGGATCCGGGCGGCCTGTCCACCGAGGACCTCATCGGCGGCGTGGAGCGCGGGATCTACGTGGTCGGCGACCGCTCCTGGTCCATCGACATGCAGCGCTACAACTTCCAGTTCACCGGGCAGCGGTTCTTCCGGATCGAGAACGGCCGGCTGGCCGGCCAGCTGCGCGACGTCGCGTACCAGGCCACGACCACCGACTTCTGGGGCTCGATGGAGAAGGTCGGCGGTCCGCAGACCTACGTCCTGGGCGGCGCCTTCAACTGCGGGAAGGCCCAGCCGGGCCAGGTCGCGGCGGTCTCGCACGGCTGCCCGTCCGCGCTGTTCCGCGACGTGAACATCCTGAACACCACGCAGGAGGCGGGCCGATGAGCCGCACGAAGCCCCACGAGATCGTCGAGCGGGCACTGGAGCTGTCGACCGCCGACGGCTGCGTGGTCATCGCCGAGGAGCAGTCCACCGCGAACCTGCGCTGGGCCGGCAACGCGCTCACCACCAACGGCGTCACCCGCGGCCGGTCCCTGACGGTCATCGCCACCGTCGACGGCAAGGACGGCACGGCCTCGGGGGTCGTCTCGCGCTCCGCCGTCACCGCGGCGGACCTGGAGCCGCTGGTGCGGGCCGCCGAGGCCGCCGCGCGCGGAGCGGGTCCGGCCGAGGACGCGCAGCCGCTGGTCACCGGGACCCCGGCGTCCGCGGACTTCGCCGACGCCCCCGCCGAGACCTCCTCGGCGGTGTTCGCGGACTTCGCCCCGGCCCTCGGCGAGGCCTTCGCCCGGGCCCGCGCCGGCGGCCGGGAGCTGTACGGGTTCGCCAACCACGAGACGGTGTCCACGTACGTCGGCACCTCGGCGGGCCTGCGGCTGCGACACGACCAGCCCAAGGGCACCCTGGAGCTCAACGCCAAGTCCCCCGACCGGCAGCGCTCGGCCTGGGCCGGCCGCTCCACCCGGGACTTCACGGACGTGGACCCGACCGTGATGGACGCCGAGCTCGCCGTACGCCTGGGCTGGGCGGAGCGGAGGATCGACCTGCCCGCGGGGCGGTACGAGACGCTGCTGCCGCCGACGGCCGTGGCCGACCTGCTGATCTACCAGATGTGGTCGGCGGCCGCCCGGGACGCGGTGGAGGGCCGGACCGTCTTCTCCAAGCCCGGCGGCGGCACCCGGCTCGGGGAGAGGCTCTCCGAGCTGCCGCTGACCCTGCGCAGCGACCCCGACGCGCCGGGGCTGGAATCGGCCCCGTTCGTGATCGCACACAGCTCGGGCGACGACGCCTCGGTGTTCGACAACGGCCTGCCGGTGCCGGCGACGGAGTGGATCCGGGACGGCGAGCTGGCCCGGCTGACCACCACCCGGCACAGCGCCGCGCTGACCGGACTGCCGGTCTCGCCGGCGTTCGGGAACCTGATCCTGGACGGGGGCGGCGACAACTCCCTGGAGGAGATGGTGGCCGCCACCGAACGGGGGCTGCTGCTGACCTGTCTCTGGTACATCCGCGAGGTCGACCCGGCCACCCTGCTGCTGACGGGCCTGACCCGCGACGGCGTGTACCTGGTGGAGAACGGGCAGGTCACGGGCGAGGTCAACAACTTCCGGTTCAACGAGTCCCCGGTGGACCTGCTGTCGCGGGCCACGGAGGCCGGGCGGACCGAGAAGACCCTGCCGCGCGAGTGGGGCGACTGGTTCACCCGGGCCTCGATGCCGGCGCTGCGCGTCCCGGACTTCAACATGAGCTCGGTCAGCAAGGGCGTCTGACCCGCCTAGACTGGCTAACCGCCAGTGACCTGGCCCCCTCATCCGACAGCATCCGAAGGAGTCGAGACAACCGTGACGGACATCGTCGACGAACTGAAGTGGCGCGGGCTCTTCGCCCAGTCCACCGACGAAGAAGCGCTGCGCAAGGCGTTCGCGGACGGTCCGGTCACGTTCTACTGCGGCTACGACCCCACGGCGGCCTCGCTGCACGTGGGGCACCTGGTCCAGGTCCTGACCATGCGGCGGCTCCAGCTGGCGGGGAACCGTCCGCTGGCGCTGGTCGGCGGGGCCACGGGTCAGATCGGTGACCCGCGTCCGACGGCCGAGCGCACCCTGAACGACCCGGCGGTCATCGCGGAATGGGTGAACCGGCTGCGGGCGCAGATCGAGCCGTTCCTGTCCTTCGAGGGCGAGAACGCGGCGGTCCTGGTGAACAACCTGGACTGGACGGCGGGCATGTCCGCCATCGAGTTCCTGCGCGACATCGGCAAGCACTTCCGCGTCAACAAGATGCTGACGAAGGACTCGGTCGCCAAGCGGCTGGAGTCGGACCAGGGCATCAGCTACACGGAGTTCAGCTACCAGCTGCTCCAGGGCATGGACTTCCTGGAGCTGTACCGGCGCCACGGCTGCGTGCTCCAGCAGGGCGGCTCCGACCAGTGGGGCAACCTGACGGCCGGGCTGGACCTGATCCACCGCGTCGAGCCGGGCGCGGTCGTGCACGCGATGGCGACCCCGCTGATGGTCAAGGCGGACGGGACGAAGTTCGGCAAGACCGAGGGCGGGGCCGTGTGGCTCGACCCGGCGATGACCACGCCGTACGCGTTCTACCAGTTCTGGCTGAACGTGGACGACCGCGACATCTCCACCTACATGCGGATCCTGTCCTTCCAGAGCCGTGAGGAGCTGGAGGCGCTGGAGGCGCAGACCGCCGAGCGTCCGCAGGCGCGTGCCGCGCAGCGCGCGCTCGCGGAGGAGCTGACCACGCTGGTCCACGGCGCCGACCAGTGCGCGGCCGTGATCGCCGCGTCGAAGGCGCTGTTCGGCCAGGGCGACCTGGCGGAGCTGGACGAGGCCACGCTGGCCGCGGCGTTGTCCGAGCTGCCGCACGTCCGTGTCGCCGAGCCCGCCCTCGTCGTGGACCTGCTGGCGGAGACGGGCCTGGTCGCGAGCAAGTCGGCCGGTCGCCGGACCGTGAAGGAGGGCGGCGCCTACGTGAACAACACCAAGGTCACCGCCGAGGACGCGGTCCCCGCCGCGGCGGACCTGCTGCACGGGCGCTGGCTGGTGCTGCGCCGGGGCAAGAAGAACCTGGCCGCCGTGGAGGTCACGGGCGCCTGACGCCCCGGCGGGCCCCGTACGGCTGCGCGGGTCATGGCGGAGGGGCCGGTTCGGACAGTGTCCGGACCGGCCCCTCCGCCATACCCGGCGGCCGCGCTCGGCCGGTCCCGGTCGGGGCGGACCGCTCAGACCATCCGCCGCTTGTTGCCCCGGACGGCCGTGTAGACCATCTCTCCGAGGCCCACGATCGCGATCGCTCCGACGAGCTGGAGCAGATGGCGGATCCAGTCGATGCCCTTGGTCTCGTTTACGCCGATCCAGGTGGCGACGGCATTGCCGAGCACGGCGCCGATGATGCCGAAGACAGTGGTCAGCCAGAGGGGCTGGTGCTGCTTGCCCGGCAGGACGGCCTTGGCAATCAGGCCCAGTACGAAACCGACGATGATCGCCCACAACCAGTGCATGTCGAGCCTCCTCCTGGCGCGTTGTGCGCACGTGGGCTCAGTCTCGGCCGGTGCCGCGAACGCCGCATTTCGGGCAGTACCATTCGAGGTACACCCCCTCTCCTCGCCGTCGGGGCGGCGGCGTACCGTGGAAGGGGTCCGGGCCGGGGCGCGTCCGGCGGACGATCGGGTGGTGGAGCATGGAGCGGACGAGACAGCGGAAGCGGAACGGATCCGAGGTCTTCCGGATCACCGGGGCACGGATGGGGCTCGCCGAGGACGTGCGCGGCCGTCAGCGCCGGTATGTGATCTCGATGGTGGTCAGGACCTTGTCAGTCGTCGCGACCGTACTGCTGTGGAATGTGCAGCGTCCTGTGGCGATCGTGACGCTTGTGGCGGGCGCTCTCCTGCCCTACGTGGCCGTGGTGATCGCCAACGCGGGCCGCGAGTCGACGCCCTCGCTGCCCTCGCACTTCGTTCCGGCGCCTGTGCTCCCCGCACTGGAGGCCGGAAACCTCAAGAACAGCTCAGATCAATCATGAAGTTCCAGTGCACCGTACCGGGTCCTGCGTGACATACTGCCTACGCGCTCCGCATCCCCCGTCGGAGCGACGGACCGACGCCGGGCAGCTCCCCCCGTGGCTGCTCGGCGTCGCCTTTCCGTCGCAGGGGTTTGTAGGGTTGAGTCGTGACCTCTCCTGACTCCCCCGGACCCGGCTCCCCCGGCCCCGACGCCCTCGGCCTCCTCGGTTTCCCCGGTGCGCCCGGCTCCCCCGACCCGCAGGTGCCGACCTGTTCCGCGAAGGGCTGCCGTGCGGCGGCCGTCTGGGTGCTGGCGTGGAACAACCCGAAGCTGCACACGCCGGAGCGGCGCAAGACGTGGCTGTCGTGCGGTGAGCACCGCGAGCACCTGTCCCAGTTCCTGGGGGTCCGCGGCTTCCTCAAGGACGTGGTGGAGCTCGACGCGTGGGTGCAGCCCGAGGGCTCCGAGCGCTGACGGCGCACCCGCCCCGGACAGCGCGAAGGCCGCCCGGAGTCCCGCTCCGGGC
>NZ_JBHXRU010000089.1:0-26390 GCF_042716255.1 Streptomyces sp. NPDC058662
CCCGCGCCTGCGCGCTAGGCGCGGGCAGGCCGAGCGACGCGATCCGGGCGCGGGCGTCAGGCGCGCGCGGGCTAGGCGCGCGCTGGTCAGACGCGTGCGCAGGCCGGGCGCGGGCCAGGCCGGGCGTGCGCGTCGAGCGCCGCGGCGGGCCAGGCGGGTCCGGGTCAGGCGCGCCGGACCCGCGCCTGCGCGCTAGGCGCGGGCAGGCCGAGCGACGCGATCCGGGCGCGGGCGTCAGGCGCGCGCGGGCTAGGCGCGCGCTGGTCAGACGCGCGCGCAGGCCGGACCGGGCGCGGGCGTCAAGCGCCGCAGGCCGGGGCCGGACGGGCCGGACCCGGCCGCGCCGGGGGAGCAAGGCGGGCCCGGCGCAGGCGTCAGGCGCCGCGCGTCATATGCGTACGGGTCAGGCGTCGCGCGTCAGGTGCTGCGGGCCAGGCGCGTACGGGTCAGGCTCCGCGCGTCAGGTGCTGCGGGGCAGGCGCCGCAGGTCAGGTGCCGCAGTCCGAAGTCGTTTCTCTACCGGTCACCGTTGGGGGGGAGTTCGAGTGGGCTGCTCGGCCGGGTGATCTTTCCGCGGTCTGGGTATCAAGCCAAGAATGATCGGCGAGCGAGGGGGCGGAGTTCGAATGGGGGCAGCGGACGAGCAGGACCTTGAGGGCGAGGGAGGCTGGCTGACCAAGGCCGAAGTCAGCGAGATGTGGCCGCAGATCAAGCCGAGCAGCGTCAGGGCCGTGGCGCGGGCCAACAGCGTACGTACCTCGGGTGTGCCCTCCCCCGACCTGACCCGCGAGCCGACCTACCACGCGGCCGACGTACGCCACGTGGCCGCGCGGATCGTCCGGGGTGAGGCCGATGTCGCGCCCTGGCAGCGCGCCGACTCCGACGCTGCACGCGATGACGCCACACCCGGCCCACCGGTTCGGCAGCCCGTCAGTTGGGGGCCCGATAACGTGCCGGGGCTGATCCTGCTGGTATTCATCGTGGGGCTGATGCTCTTGAGCCTGGCCTCTCCCGACAACCACGGCACCGTAACGGACTTCGTGCGGCGCTGAGTGCGCTGAGTGCGCTGACCAGCGGTTGCCCGTCAACCTGCTCAGTGCGTGCGCGGGCTGGCCGGGCGTGGGCCGGGCCGGCCGGGCGTGCGCGTCAGGTGCCGCGGGCCGGGCGTGGCGGGCCGGGCGGGTACGGGCTCGGCGTGCGTCAGGGGCGGCCGAAGAAGGGGGCGAGGGCCAGCTCTGCCGCGCCCTCCGCCACGCCCGCCACCGCGAGGGCCACGGTGGGCGCGGGCGAGGTGAGGGCGCGGGCCGTGAGCACGGCCCGGACCCCGGCGACGAAGACGTCCGGTGCGCGCTCCACGACGCGGCCGCCCAGGACGACGTGGTCCACGTCCAGCAGCGCCACCAGGTTCGCCGCCCCCTCCCCCACGATCCGGGCCGCCGCGGGAAGGTCCCCCCGCGCCACCGCCGCGAGGCAGAGCACCTCGGCGCAGCCGCGCGCCCCGCACCGGCACGGCGGCCCGTCCAGGCTGAGCACCTGGTGCCCGAACTCGCCCGCCGCCGAGCGCGTCCCCCGGTACACCTCACCGCCCAACCGCAGCCCCGCCCCCAGCCCCGTACCGACGTGCAGGTACACCGAGGTCCGTGCCCCCTCTCCCGGCCCGCCGCCCGGACCGGCAGGAGTGGCCGGGACGGCGAGTCTGCCAAGGGGGACGGCCCCACCACCGGCCGGGACGGCCCCACCGCCCGCGGGGACACCGCTCCCGCCGGGCAGGACGTCCCCGCCGCCGGGCGGAACGGCACTCCCGCCGAGTGGGACGGCCCCACCACCGGACGGAACGGCACTCCCGCCGGCCGGGACGGCCTCACCGCCCGCCGGGACAGCACTCCGGCCGGACGGGACGGCGCCACCGCCCGCCGAAACAGGACTCCCGCCGGACGGGACGACCCCACCGCCCGCCGAAACAGCACTCCCACTGGCCGGGTCGGCCCCAACGCCTCCCGGGGCCACACTCCTGCCGGGCGGGACGGCACTCCCGCCCTCTGGGGCGGCACTCCCGCCGGACGGGACAGCCCCACCACCCGCCGGGCCGGCCCCACCGCCCGCCCGCGCCGCACTCCCGCCAGCCGGGGCGGCCCCACCGCCGCCCGGGGCCGCACTGCTGCCGGGTAGGTCGGCCCCACCACCCGCCGGGACAGCGCTCCCGCCGGGCGGGACGGCCCCACCACCGGACGGGACAGCACTCCCGCCGGGCAGGTCGGCCCCACCACCCGCCGGGGCCGCACTCCTGCCGGACGGGGCAGCCCCACCACCCGCCGGGACAGCACTCCCGCCGGACGGGGCAGCCCCACCACCCGCCGGGACGGCCCCACCACCCGCGGGGACGGCCCCACTACCCGCCCGCCCCGCCCCGCCGCCCGCCGGGGCGGCGCTCGTGCCGGGCGGGGTGGTCGCGGGGGGGTGGGCTGCGGCGGCCGCGTTGGTGTCCTTGTCCAGCAGCACCGGCAGCCCCAGCCGAGCCTCCAGCACCGCACGCAGTGGAAACCCCTCCCACCTCGGGCACCCCGTCACCCGCCCCATCACACCGGTCCGGTGGTCCAGCGGGCCGGGCGCCGCCACGCCCGCGCCCAGGACGGGGACCGGGACCGCCGTCCCGGGCACCTCGCGGACCCGCGCCACCGCGCGGACCACCGCCTCCACCACCGCCTCCGGGTCGGCCGCGAAGTCCAGCGGCCCGCCGGTCTCCGCGACGACCACGCCCGCCAGGTCCACCCGTACCGCCCGGAGTTCGTCCCGGTCCAGGTGCACCCCGACCGCGTGGCGCGCCTGCGGCACCAGCCGGAGCAAGGTACGCGGTTTGCCGCCGGTGGACGCGGCGCGGCCCGCCTCCGCGACCAGCCCGTCCGCGCCGAGCCGGGCCGTGATCTTGCTGACGGCCTGCGGGGTGAGCCCCGTGCGGGCGGCGAGCTCCGCGCGCCCCAGGCCCGTCGGGCCGGCCGCGCGCAGCAGGCTGAGCACCAGCGCCTCGTTGTGGCCGCGCAGCACCGGCAGGTTCACCCCGCCCAGACCGCTGCCCCTGCCACCACCGCCGGTATGTACGGTGCCGTCGCCGCTACCCCAGTTCACCCGGCCATTCTCCACCTTCCTTGCACTTCGGCAACAGTGTTGCCAAAGTGGCAGCATGAACGCCACCGCCCCCACCCCGCCCCTCCGCGTCGGCCTCATCGGCTACGGACTCGCCGGTTCCGTCTTCCACGCCCCCCTCGTGGCCGCCACCGAGGGCCTCGCCCTCGACACCGTCGTCACCTCCGACCCGGCCCGGCAGGAACAGGCCCGCGCGGAGTTCCCCGACATCCGCGTCGCCCGCTCCGCCGACGAACTGTGGGGCGAGGGGCGCGGGGACGCACCGCCCCTCGACCTCGTGGTCATCGCCTCCCCCAACAAGACCCACGTCCCGCTCGCCGGCGCCGCTCTCGCCGCGGGCCTCGCCGTGGTCGTGGACAAGCCGCTGGCCGCGACCGCCGCCGAGGCGCGCGAGCTGGCCGCCCTCGCCGAGCGGACCGGCACGTTCCTGTCCGTCTTCCAGAACCGCCGCTGGGACAACGACTTCCTCACCCTGCGCCGCCTCCTCGCGGACGGCGAGCTCGGCGAGATCCACCGCTTCGAGTCCCGTTTCGAGCGGTGGCGGCCCCAGCTCAAGGGCGGCTGGCGCGAGTCGGGCGCCCCGGAGGAGGTGGGCGGCCTGCTGTACGACCTGGGCAGCCACGTCGTGGACCAGGCGCTGACGCTGTTCGGTCCGGCCGTACGCGTCTACGCGGAGACCGACGTGCGCCGCCCGGGCGCCGAGACCGACGACGACACGTTCATCGCCCTCACCCACGCCGGCGGGGTCCGCTCCCACCTCTATGTCAGCGCGACCACCGCCCAGCTCGGCCCCCGCTTCCGCGTCCTCGGTTCGCGGGCGGGCTGGGTGAAGTACGGGCTCGACCCGCAGGAGGGAGCCCTGCGGGAGGGGCTGCGGCCGGGAGCTGCCGACCAGCCGTGGGGCGAGGAGCCCGAGCACATGTGGGGCCGGCTGGGGTCGGGCGAGTCCCCGCTGACCGGTGGCGGCACGCCGGTACGGACCGCTCCGGGCGACTACCCGGCGTACTACGCGGCCGTCGCGGCGGCCCTGCGCGACGGCGGCCCGGCGCCGGTCACGGCGTACGAGGCGGCGCACTGCCTCGACGTCCTGGAGGCGGCGCGGACCTCGTCCCGCGAAGGGGTGGTCGTGAAGATCGCCTACCTCGGCACGGACCTCTGACGCGCACGGATACGGCGGCACACGGGCGCGGGGGCGGCGCCGCCAGCGACCCCGCCGCCAGCGGCCCCGCCCCGCCCCGCTCGGCCCCACTCGCGAGGGGGGCGAGGGGAGGAGCCCCGCCCCCGCCCCCGCCACTACGCGTTCTTGAACTCCTGGCGCTGACGGCCCAGGCCGTCGATCTCCAGCTCCACGACGTCGCCGGCCCGCAGGTACGGCTTCGGCTCCGGCCGGCCCATGGCCACGCCCGCCGGGGTGCCGGTGACGACGACATCGCCGGGGTAGAGGGTCATGAACTGGCTCAGGTACCGCACGACCTCACCGACCGGGAAGATCTGGTCGGCGGTGTTGCCCGACTGCTTGAGCTCCCCGTTGACCCACAGCCGCACGTCCAGGGCCTGCGGGTCCGCCACCTCGTCGGCCGTCAGCAGCCAGGGGCCGACCGGGGTGAAGGTCTCGCAGTTCTTGCCCTTGTCCCAGGTCCCGCCGCGCTCGATCTGGAACTCGCGCTCCGACACGTCGTTGACCAGGACGTACCCGCCGACGTGGGCGAGGCCTTCCTCGGCGGAGGCCAGGTAGCGCGCGGTGCCGCCGATGACGACGCCGAGCTCGGCCTCCCAGTCGGTCTTGACGCTGCCGCGCGGGATCAGGACGGTGTCGTCCGGGCCCACCACGGTGTCCGCCGCCTTGAGGAACAGGATCGGCTCGGCCGGCGGCTCCGCGCCGACCTCCGCCGCGTGCCCGAAGTAGTTCAGCCCGATGCCCACGATCTTGCCTATGCGGCCGACCGGGGCTCCTGTGCGCAGGCCTTCGGCGTCCAGGACCGGGAGCTCCCCCGACGCCGCCGCGTCCCGTACCCGGGACAGCACGGCGTCGTCGGCGAGCAGCGCGCCGTCCACATCCGTGATCAGGCCGGACAGGTCCCGCAGGGTCCCGTCCTGGTCGAGCAGCGCGGGGCGCTCCGACCCGACCGGTCCGACACGCAGCAGCTTCATGGGCATTCTCCCGTGGTCGAGGATGGTCGGCCCACGGGCATGCCCCGGGCCGGACGATGGGTTGCGGCCATCGGAGGATTGGCCGATCCTCCAAGAAGTTCGCCCCATCCGCAAGACCCTGTTCACGGACTGGAACGCGTACTGGAGCGCGTGACCTCCTCGGCCGACGCCGCCCGCGTCCCTTCCGCCGACCGGCTCACCCGTTCCGCCCGGTCCTTGCGGGACTGGAGCCAGGCCCGCTCCGCCACGGTCCACGCGGTGGTGGTGAGCAGGTACAGACCGGCGGCCAGCGGTACGAGCGCGGCCGTGATCAACGTCCCGAACGACAGCAGGGGGAGCACGCCGCCCAGCTTGCGCATGAGCTCCCGCTGCTCGGCGCTCAGCTCGGGCAGGCCGCCGGCGGCGCCGGCACCCGCACCGCCCGCCTTCGCACCGGCACCCGCACCGGCATCAGCGAGCGCCGTCGCCCGCCGCGCCCGGACGGCGCTCCACGCGGCCACGACCGCGATCGCCGCGAACAGCCCGAGGAAGACCAGCCCCCGCGCCCCGAACAGGCCGCCGTGCTCCAGCGCTCCGGTCCAGTGGCTCCCGAGCGGCGCGGCGAGCAGCTGGTGCCCGAGCAGTTCGTTCGCCGCTCCGCCCACCTCCGCCGAGGAGAAGGCCTGGTACATCACGAAGAACACCGGGAGTTGCAGCAGCAGCGGAAGGCACCCGGCCATCGGGGTCGGGGCCCGGAAGGCGGCGCGGCTCATCGGGTACAGCACGAGGCGCACCAGCACGGTGAACAGCACGATCGCGGCGGCGGTCGAAGACCCGGCCAGGAACGGCTCCAGGAGCCGTCCCAGCTGGGCGACAAGATGAGTGAAAACGGACACGCGGGCCCTCCGAAGGGTTTCGTCGAACGTCGAAAGAGATGCGTTTCGGCGTGACGACCCGCGAGGGGCGCGACAGTGGGACCCGTCAGGAACCGTGCCGGCAGCAGCCGGCACCGGAACCCCCGGCGGGATCAGCGGAAGGCGGGAAGTACTGCGCGCCCCTACGCGGCCGTCGGAACGAGACGGCCGGGTGCCCTGGGCCGCGATCGGCCCGAGGCGTCGGGATCGCGCTGCGGCAGGAACGCCGTGCGCTGTTCGCGATCACGGATCGCGGTGCGTATCCGGTGCGGCGGCACGGGCCGCACCAGCCGCGCGGCGGCGGCCAGGGCTTCGGTGCCCAGCGCGACGGTGGCCGCGAGCGCGACGACCACGGCGCCCAGCCCGCCCTCCCCGGCGAACAGGCCGAGGATCCCCCCGAGCAGCAGCGCGAGAGGGGCCAGCACGGCGAGCGCCGTCGAGGTCCTGGCGGACAGGAGGGAGGGGGAGAACAGGGCGTGTCCGCCGCGTCGCTGCCGAGTCATCCGGACCGCCTCCTCCCGCTTCCGCGCGCCAACTCCCGTACGGAGTCCGCTCCTCGCCACCGATACTAGCCGCGCCCGCCGACAATCGGGGCGCCGCCCCTACCCGCTCATCCCGAGGTCTTCAGCGTGCCCCAGACCACCAGCCGGTACCTGGAGCTGTACTCGGGCGTGCAGGTGGTGAGGGTGATGTACGCGCCCGGCTCGCCGTAGCCCTGCCCCGGCTTCACGATGCTGCGCGGCACGGGGGCGATGACCCCCGTGTCGCGCTCGGTGGTCTCGGCGAGGATCTTCCCCACGACGTACGTGTGCCGGCGCCCCCGGACGTCCACGAAAAGCTCGTCGCCCGCGCGCAGCCGGTCGATGCGGCGGAAGGGCTCGCCGTGCGTGTTCCGGTGCCCGGCGAGGGCGAAATTGCCCCGCGCCCCCGGCTGCGCGGTGCCGGGGTACTGGCCGGCGTACCCCTTGTCCAGGACGGACCGCTTGTCGACGCCCTGGGCGACGGGCACCGCGATGCCGAGGCGCGGGATGCGCAGGACCGCGTACGCCCCCTCCCCGCGGAGCGCGGGGTACGGGTCCGGGGCGGCGGGCGGGGCCTGCCCGCCGGGCTCCCCCTCGGACGGCGCGGAGGGGGCGCCCGGTACGGGGTCCGCCGGGGGGCGAGGCCGTCGGGGGTGAGACCGTCGCAGGCGGCGCCCCGGCCGCCGGATCGGGCTCCCCTTCGTCGCCCCAGGCCCTCTCCAGGGCCCTGACCTGCTCCTGCGCGGCGGCGAAGGCCTCCCGATTGGTCCACCACACCTGGTGCACCACCAGCAGCGCCACGACCACGCCCAGCGTGGTGACCGCCTCGGCGCCCACCCACAGCAGCCCCGCGAGACGGGCCCGGCGCACCCGCCGGCCGCTCCCCTGCACCACCACGGGTACGTGATCTCTCACGGGCGGCACCCTAAGTCCTCCCCCGTCAACTGACCAGCGGCAGTACGGTGTGAACCATGCGCCCCGACACGCCTGCCGAGCACATCGCCGAAGCCGAGCGCCTCATCCGCACGGCGACCCGCTACCCCGAGGACCAGGAGCCGTTGCTCCTCCAGGCCGCGGCCCACCTCGAACTGGCCGACGCACGCGACCGGGCGAGCGCCCTGTACGACCAACTCCTCTCCGCCTCGCCGGCCGATCCGCACCTGATCAAGGCCCTGCAGGCGTCGAACCTCTGGGAGTACGGCCACGAGGCCGAGGCCCGCGCCCTGATCTCGGGCATCCGAGCCGCGTCGCCGAAGGACCCGGCGCCGTGGGAGGTCATCGCGGAAACCCTGGAGGCACACGACGAGTTGGAGGCCTCGCACGAGTGCTTCACCGAGGCGGCGTCCCTGCTCGTCACCGAGGACGCCCCCCTCATCCCGGCCACGACCGCGCTGCTGACCGGCCGTCACCGGGTCCGCCGCCTGCTCGGACTGCCGCACGACGAGTGGGACATGGTCGCCGACACCCGTCACATCGGACCGATCCCGCTCGACGAGCTCCACGACCCCAAGCGCATCTGGGCCCTCGGCTCCGACGACCCGGCCGAGCTCCGCGCCGAGATCGCCCGCCTGCGCGCGGAGCTGGGCGACCGGCGCGCCGCCCTCTCCCGCCCCTTCCCGGTGGCCATCCTGCACTGGCCCCAGCACGAACTGGCCGAACTCCTGACCAGCTACCCGACGCTCGCGGCCGAGTACCCCTCGCACGAGGCCCACCTGCTGGCGGTGGAGTCCTCCCTGCGCGCGCTGGCCGCCTCCGGCACCACGAACCTGGGCATCGTCACGGCGAGCGTCCCGTCCTTCGAGGCCTTCGCCGCGTCGGAGAAGACCTCCCCGGCCTCCCCCAGCCTCCTGGCGGAGTACGCCACGACCCTGGCGGCCCGGGGCCGGGCCACCTCCTGGCCCCCCTCCCCCGGCACCCCCTGCTGGTGCGCCTCGGGCAAGCCGTACGCGGAGTGCCACGGCGCCGCGAAGGCCTGACCCGCCGCCGGACGGCACGGCGGCGGGCCGCAATCGGGACCGGGGCGCAGGGCAGGGCGCGGGCCGGAACGAGGCCCGGGACCAGGACCGGGGCGCAGGGCGGGGCGCGGGCCGGCACCATGAGTCCATGCCCGGTGCCGTCCCGCCCCCCGCCTCCCCGCCCCCCGTGCCGGCCGCCCCCGTGCCGTCCTCCGCCGGGGTCTCCGCGCGCATGAGCCGGCAGGCCTCGCGCGACACCGCGCAGGAGATGGCCGTACGCCGCCTCCTGCACGCGTCGGGCCTGCGCTACCGGGTGAACGTCCCCGTTCCCGGTATGCCGCGGCGCACGATCGACATCGCGTGGAGCGGCGCCCGGGTCGCCGTGTTCCTCGACGGCTGCTTCTGGCACGGCTGTCCGCAGCACGCGACGCGTCCTGCCGCGAACGCGCAGTGGTGGCGCGCCAAGTTGGACGCGAACACGGCCCGCGACCGCGGAACCAGCGCGCACCTGGAAGCGGCCGGTTGGACGGTCCTGCGCTTCTGGGAGCACGAGGACCCCGCCGACGTCGCCGCCGCGGTGCGCGACGCCCTGCGCACCTCCCGCGGCCGGCGGCCACCGGGCCCCTGACGGCGGTCCGCGGAAGGGTTGCGCGCCGACCGGGCACGCGCCGGGCGGCGCTCAGCGCTGTTCCGCGAACAGGGGCAGCTGCTGGTGGCCGCGGGCCAGGGCCGTGGGCGGGGCCGGGCGGCCGGCGGCGAGGGCGAGGAGGGCCCGCAGGGCCGCGACGACGTCCGCCGGGGTGTCGCGGACCATCGAGGGCGTGGCGCTGACCACCAGGATGCCGTGGGCCTCCAGACGCAGGCGGCGGCGGAGGGTGGCGTGCCAGGAGTCGCGGGTGTAGTGGTACTCCGCCGAGTCGATCTCCAGGGCCACGCCCTCATCGGGCCAGTAGCCGTCAGGGCTGGCGAGGAAGGTGCCGTCCGGGGTGTGGAGGCGGGCGTTCCACAGCGGTGTCGGCAGGTCCGTCGCCGCGAGGGCGTCGCGGGCCCGGGCCTCGGCGATCGAGCGGACCCCGGCGAGGAGCTCCGCGGCCGCGGCGCGGACCGCCGGGCGGTTCAGCAGGCGGGCGGCCCGTAACTCGGCGTGCAGGTCGTGCGGGTGGCACCAGCCGGCCTGGACGACCTGCGCGAGGACCGAGCGGATCCGGTCGGGGTGCTCACCGCGGGAGGCGAAGTCGGCCGCCGCGCGGACCGGGCGGGTGCTGGGCACGCCGCGGACGGTGATCGTGCGCGGCCATCGGGAGGTCGGCAGCGGGCGGACCTCCGGGGTGCCGGTGAGTCGGCGGGGCGCGCGCACCAGGACGTCGGCCGGGGTGTGCGGGGCCTCCCGGATGCCGAGGAGGGCGAGGGCGGCGCCGCCGGTGAGGGCGGCGGTACTCCCGGACAGGGGGTCGGCGGTCGGCTCGGCGGCGTACAGGACGGCGGCGAGGGCCCGTTGCCTTCGGTCGGGCGGCCCCGTCTGGAGGAGGTGCACCCGGGGCAGCAGGCGCTGCCAGGGCCCGCCCGGACGGCTGCGGGAGGTGACGGTCGCGTCGGGGACACCGGCCGCGGTGAGCTGGCGGCGGGTGGCCAGGTTGAACTGCCGGCGCGCCACGAGCGCCGCCCGCTGGGCGGAGTCGGGAGCGGCTCCGGCCGGCCGGGGCCGAGGTGCGGATGCGGGGCCGGGCGCGGGGCCGGGTACGGGTACGGGTACGAGCTCAGGCGATGGCCCGGGCGCGGGTACGGGCGCCGGTCCGGCAGCGGGCTCAGTTCCAGTAGCGGGACCGGTTCCGGACGCGGGATCGGTTCCGGCCGCGGGGGTCGTGCGCGGGTTCGTGATCATGTCGCGGGATATGCCCGGCGGACCGGTGCGACACCCGCGGCGCCCGCTACCGGTTCGGGTGCTCCGGGGAGAGGAAGACCAGCACGCCGGTCTCCGTGCCGGGCCTCGCCGGTACCTCGTGCCAGCCCAGGCGGCGGTACGTCGCCACCGTGTCGACCGCGAGGCGCGAGGTCAGCAGCCACGCCCGGCGGTCGGGGGCGTCGGCGGTGATCTCGGTCAGCAGGTCCCGTCCGGTGCCGCGGCCGCGCGCGTGGGGGCGTACGGCGAGTTCGTCTATCTCCAGCGCCCCGGTGAGGAGCTCCTTCACGCGCACGGCGCCGAGCTGCGCCGCGACCTGCCCGTACGCACGGTTCTTGGGGAAGGAGGCCGGGGTGATCCAGCCGGTGGCGAAGCCGTCGATGCCGGTGCTGGACTGGGCGAAGGCGGTACGGAAACCGCGGCGCCGGGCATCGGCCTGGAGGCGGGTGGCGAACTGGCGAATGGTTTCTTCGCTTTCGTTCCACGGCGGGGCGGAGAAGACGTCCGCGTAGGCGTCGACCAGTTCGTCCGCGAGGTCGAGGACGGCCTGTCCGTAGCAGATCACGATGTCCTGGCTCCTGATGGTGGGTGGGGATTCTTCCCTTTGGGTGGGGAGAGTGAATTTATGCGCTCCGGGTTCCCGGCGGCGGGCATCGCACGGATCCGGCGAGTGTGCGACAAATCCCCTCCCGCGCCTCCGTGTCGGCGGACCCGGCGGACGCGTTGGGCAGCCGTGGACAGACTCCTTCGGGCCGCCGGCCGGTGCGCGCTCGCCTTCCTCCTCGTCCTCGGCGTGGTGGCCGTGCTGCCGGACGCGGTACGGGACTCCGTGCCGGACGCGGTGATCGGCGGGGCGGTGCTCGCGCTGGCGGCGGCGCCGGCTGCCCGCCGGGCGGCCGGGCGGAGGCGTCAGCCGCCCAGGGCGCGGGACACCGTGTAGATCAGCAGGCCCGCCAGGGCGCCGACCACCGTGCCGTTGATCCGGATGAACTGGAGGTCGCGGCCGATGTGCGCCTCGATCTTGCGGGAGGTGTGCTCGGCGTCCCAGCCGGCCACGGTGTCCGTGATCAGCGAGGTGATCTCGGTGCGGTAGGTGGTGACGACGTACACCACCGCGCCCTCGATCCAGCCCTCCACCTTCGTCTGGAGGCGGCTGTCGGTGGCCAGGCGGCCGCCCAGGGACATCAGCGACGCCCGCACCCGCAGGCGCAGCTCGCTCTGCTCGTCCTCGGCCGCCGACATGATCATCGACCGGACGGCGGTCCAGGCCGAGGCGATCACGTCCTGGACCTCTCCCCGCGCCAGGAGCTCGGACTTGAGCCTCTCCACGCGGGCCCTCGTCTCCGTGTCCGACTGGAGGTCGGCGGCGAAGTCCGTCAGGAACCGGTCCACCGCACCGCGCGCCGGGTGCTCGGGCATGTCCCGCATCTCCGTGACGAAGCGCAGCAGCTCCTTGTAGACGCGCTCGCCCACCTTGCGGTCGACGAAGCGCGGGGTCCAGCCGGGGGCGCCGCCCTGGACCGCGTCCGAGATCGACGCGCCGTGCGTGACCAGCCAGTCGTGGGCCTTGGCGCACACGAGGTCCACGGCGCGGTGGTGCCCGCCGTCCGTGACGACCCGCTCCAGCGTCTTGCCGATGCCCGGCGCGATCTCGGCGGTCTCGGCGCGCCGCGTGATGGCCTCGCCGACGACGGCCTGCACGTCGGAGTCGCGCAGGACGGTCAGCGCCCCGCGCAGCGCGGTGGCGAGCTCGGCCGTGACCCGGTCGGCGTGTGCGGGGTCGGCCAGCCAGGCGCCGAGGCGGCCGCCGATGCCGAGGGAGTGCAGGCGGGCGCGGACCACGTCGGAGGAGAGGAAGTTCTCGCCGACGAACTCCCCGAGGGAGATGCCGAGCTGGTCCTTCTTGGTCGGGATGATCGCGGTGTGCGGGATGGGGAGGCCGAGGGGGCGCCGGAAGAGGGCGGTGACCGCGAACCAGTCCGCGAGCGCGCCGACCATGCCGGCTTCGGCCGCGGCCGCGACATAGCCGGCCCAGGCGCCGGCGCCCCAGGCGTTCTGCGCGACCTTGGCCAGTACGTAGACGAGCGCGACCAGGGCCAGCAGGCCGGTCGCGGTGGTCTTCATCCGGCGGACGCCGTGTCGGCGCTCCTCGTCCGCCGGGCTGAAGACGAACGCCCCCCGGGGTGGGGGCGGCCCGCCGTGCGGTGGGGCCGGCGGGGCGGTCCCTCCGACTGTGGTGCGGCTGTCCACGTGCTCCTGCCTTCCCCCGGGGGCGCCGGTTTTGTCTGCATAGCATCCGACTACTGGGAGGCCGGAGGAGTTCCCGCCACGCCATGCGGATCCCGCGGGCCGGCGGGCCCGTCGGCCCGCGGGCCCCGGGGCGCCCCGGCTACAGGGCCTTGCGGTCGCCGCCGCGCAGCGCCTCGGGGTCCTTGACCTTGACCTCCACACCGCCCCAGAAGGCGAGGCCCGTCACCACCACGCGCGGCGCGCCGGGCTGGGGCGGCCCCGGGGTGTCGCGCTGGTCGAAGGCTCCCATCACGCCTGTGCCCCGGACGTCGACCTCCACGCCCGGCGGCACCGTGATCACGATGCCGCCCATGACCGCGAAGCAGTTGATCACGACCTCGCGCTCCGCGAAGCGGGCCTCCCGCAGGTCGAGCTCCCCGCCGCCCCAGAACGCCACCGCGTGGAACCGCGCCGGCACCGTCCACTGGCCCCGGCGCTGGAACCCGGCCATCACGGCGACGGCCGTCGTCGACACCGCCGACCCGCCGATCCGCTCCGGCCAGGCCTGCCCGCGGCCGGCGCCCGGGGCGTACGGCACCGGGGCGGCCTCGGCCGGAGCCGCCTGCGGGTGGTGCACCGCGCCCCCCGGCAGGTCCCGCGTGAGGGGCTCCAGCTCCGCGTAGGTCCGCGACGTGTACGCCGCCTCCAACCGCTCCTCGAACTCCTCCATGTCGAGCCGGCCCTCGGCGACGGCGTCCCGCAGACGCTCCACCACCCGGTCCCGGTCGGCGTCCGACGCCCGCAGCTCAGGAAACGGCTTCTCGGGCCGCTCGTCACTCATACGAACAGCCTATGCAGCGACCGGCGGGAGCCGTAGGCCGCCGGCCGCCCCGACGACCCTGGATTGTCCCTGATTTCGGCTCAGCCGCGCCCCGCGTACATCCGCGCGATCACGTCCTCGATGTCCGGTTCGCGTACCGAGAGGTCCACCAGCGGGTACTCCGCCGCCACCGCCGCCACCAGAGGGGCGGCCGACGCCTCCGCCGGGAACGCCAGCCACTGCCGGGGCCCCTCCACCTTCACCACCCGCGCCCCCGCCACGCTGATCGGCGCGTGCTCCCGGTCCAGGTCGACCACCAGCGTCCGCTCGCTCTCCCCCGCCGTCCCGGCCGAGTGCAGTCCGGCGAGCGCCCCGTCGTACATCAGGCGCCCGTGGTCGATGACCATGACCCGCTCGCAGAGCTGTTCGATGTCCTGGAGGTCGTGCGTGGTCAGCAGCACGGTGGTGCCGAGCTCCTCGTTCAACTGCCGCAGGAAGCCCCGTACCTTCGCCTTGCTCACCACGTCGAGCCCGATCGTCGGCTCGTCCAGGTACAGCACGTCCGGGTCGTGCAGCAGCGCGGCCGCGATGTCCCCGCGCATCCGCTGCCCGAGCGACAGCTGCCGCACCGGTACGTCGAGCAGTTCGGCCAGGTCCAGCCGGTCCACGCAGCGCTCCAGGTTGTGCGCGTACCGCGCCGCCGGGATGCGGTACATCCGCCGCATCAGCCCGTAGGAGTCCTTCAGCGGCAGGTCCCACCACAATGTCGTGCGCTGCCCGAAGACCACCCCGATCCGGTGCGCCAGGCGCATCCGCTCCCGCGCCGGGTCGATGCCCGCGACCCGCAGGCGGCCGCCGCTCGGCGTCAGGATGCCGGTCAGCATCTTGATGGTGGTCGACTTCCCGGCCCCGTTGGGCCCGATGTACCCGACCACCTCCCCGCGCGCCACCTCGAAACTGATCCCGTCCACGGCCCTGACCCGGTGCTTCTCCCGGCGCATCAGACCCACCCGACGCCGTACGTCGAAGACCTTCTCGACCCCGTCCACGGAGATCAGCACATCCGACCCATCCTCCGGCACCACTGGCTCAACTCCCCGTACTGCGGTACGAACGGACACCCGCGCGCCAGACCAGCGACGCGGGCACGAACACCGCGAGGGCCACCAGGGGGCTCAGGAAAGCGACCCACCCCGGCAGCCCCAGCGGTTGCGGCCGCCCCAGCACGTACAGCGCGGGCAGCCAGTTGACGAAGGCCAGCGGGATCACGAACGTCACCCCGCGCAGCAGGTCCTGCGCGAACACCGTCGGCGGGTACTGGAGCATCGTGCAGCCCCCGTACGTGAAGGAGTTCTGCACCTCCGCCGCGTCCCCGGCCAGGAACTGGAACGCCGCCCCGCCCACCATCACCGCCGCGAAGATCGCCGCGCCGGCCACGAACATCACCGGTACCAGCAGCACCTTGGCGGGCGTCCAGTCGACGTCCACCGTCCACGCCGCCCAGCCCAGCACCGCCAGCCCCTGCCCGATCCGCCCCAGCCGGCGCAGCGCGAAGCGGTCCGCCGCGACCTGCGCGAGCACCGGCACCGGCCGCACCAGCATCGTGTCCAGGGACCCGTCGCGGATCCGGGTGCCGATCCGGTCGGTGTTGCCCAGCAGCAGGTCCGCCAGGCCCAGCGAGGCCGAGCAGGCTCCGTACAGCAGGGCGACCTCGGGCAGGGCGAATCCGCCGAGGACGTCCACGTGGGAGAACATGATGAAGATCGCGACGAAGTCGAGGAGTGTGATCGCCGCGTTCCCCACCACGGAGAGGGTGAAGGACGTCCGGTACGTCAGCGTCGAGCGGATCCACATCCCCGCGATCAGGCCGTAGCCCCGCACCCCCTCACGGACCACCCGCATCCGGCCCGGCGGGGCCACCGCGGGCGGGGCGAACTCCCGCTCCAACAGCGCCTCAGCCACCCTGGACCACCACCTTCCGTGTCGCCGCCGACTGCAGCAGCCGCCCCGCGCCCAGCAGGGCCAGGGCCCAACCGGCCTGGAAGGCCAGCGCCCCGGTCGCGGCCCCGGCTCCCGCGTGCTTGCCCAGCAGCACGTCGAGCGGGACCTGGAGCATCGCCGCCCACGGCAGCGCCCGGACCAACTCGCCGAAACCGCCCGGGAACAGGGTCAGCGGCAGCAGCATCCCGGAGAAGAAGATCGAGACGACGGTGGCCATCAGATTGACGCCGGACCCGTCCATCAGCCAGAACGCCGCCAGCCCCAGCAGGTAGCGCAGGCCGAAACTCACCACCAGCCCGAGCGCCACCGAGACCAGGAACAGCAGCCAGCGCACCGGATCCGCCGGCAGCGCCAGCTGGAACGCCAGCGCCCCGGCCACGATCGGCACCACCCCGCGCCCCAGCAGCTGGAAGCCGGCCCGGCCCAGATCGGCCGCCAGCCACCACAGTTGGAGGTCCGCCGGCCGGTACAGGTCGACGGCGATGTCGCCCGTGCGCACGCGCTCCTGCAGCTCCTCCTGGAAGCCGCCCCCGATGATCGCCCCGGCGGCGAGGAGCGACTGGCTCACGAACACGAACGTGAGCGCCTGCGCCTGGTCGTAGCCGCCGAGTCCGGGACGCTCGCTCCACAGCGCTATGTAGGTGTACGCCACGATGAAACCGAACACGGTGTTGGTGAACACCCCGGCCGCGGTGGCCGTCCCGTAGGTCGCGTACCGGCGGAAGCCGCCCGCCGCGACGGCGAGGTAGAGACGCGCCGTCCCTCCTGCTGCCCGCTGCACCGTATCCCTCCGTTTCCCACGTCGTTCCTACGTCGGCCAAAGCGCGCGAGCTTAGTACGGAGGGGCGAGCCACGCGACCGATTTACGCCCGTCCGGCGCGGAATCAGCGGCCATCGGGTAGACACCATGAGGTACAGAAGTGGATATTTCGCACGGCGCTGAGGAGTTCCGGAGATGAGCGACCAGTCACCACCACCGGGCTGGATCCCTCGCGACCCGGACACCCCCGACCCGCGACAGCGGCAGGAGCAGCGGCCCCGGCAGCGGCCGCGGCCCCGACCGGAGCCGGGACGCGGCCGGGGCCGGACCGGCTGGCGCCGCGTCCTGCCCACCTGGCGCACGGTCGTCGGCGGCCTGCTGCTCCTGGCCCTGCTGCTCGGCGGCGCCCTCGTCGCCGGCTACCTGCTCGTCGACATCCCGCCCGCCAACGCCGCGGCGACCGCCCAGTCGAACGTCTACCTCTACTCCGACGGCTCGCAGATCGCGCGCGACGGCGAGGTCAACCGCGTCAACGTCCCGCTCTCGCAGGTCCCCCGCACCGTCCAGGAAGCCGTACTCGCCGCCGAGGACCGCGACTTCTACTCCGAACGGGCGGTCGACCCGAAGGCCATGCTCCGCGCCGCCTGGAACACGGCGACGGGCAAGGGCACCCAGTCCGGCTCGACCATCACTCAGCAGTACGTCAAGAACTACTACCTGGGCCAGGAACAGACCATCAAACGCAAGGTCAAGGAGTTCTTCATCGCGATCAAACTCGGTCGCGAGAAGTCCAAGAACTACATCCTGGAGGGGTACCTGAACACCAGTTACTTCGGCCGCAACGCGTACGGCATCCAGGCCGCCTCCCAGGCCTACTACGGCAAGGACGTCGGCACGCTCACCACCGCCGAGGGCGCGTACCTCGCCACGCTCCTCAACTCCCCCAGCGCCTTCGACGTCGTGTCCCACCCCGGCAGCCGCCCCCGCGCCCTCGCCCGCTGGAACTACGTACTCGACGGCATGGTCAAGAAGGACTGGCTCCCCGCCGCCGAACGGGCCGCCACCCCCTTCCCCGAGCCGGGCAAGGTCCGGGCCGCCGCCGGCCTCTCCGGGCAGCGCGGCTACCTCGTCGAAGCCGTCAAGGACTTCATCCTCGAACGGGGCATCCTCGGCGACAAGACCCTGGCCGAAGGCGGCTACCGCATCGCCACCACCATCGACAGGCGCCGCCAGAGCGCCTTCGTCGACGCCGTCGACGCCCAGCTCGTCAGCAGGCTCGACCCCCAGGTCCGCAAGGCCGACCGGTTCGTCCGCGCCGGCGGCGTCTCCATCGACCCCGCCACCGGCAAGGTCGTCGCCCTGTACGGCGGCATCGACTACACCAAGCAGTACGTCAACAACGCGACCCGGCACGACTACCAGGTCGCCTCCACCTTCAAGCCGTTCGTCTTCGCCGCCGCCGTCGAGAACGGCTCCCGCACCCAGGACGGCCGCCGCATCACCCCGAACACCGTCTACAACGGCGACAACAGGCGCCGGGTCGTCGGCACCCGGCTCGCCTACGCCCCGGAGAACGAGGGGCAGGTCTCCTACGGCAACATCACCGTCAACACCGCCACCGACCTCTCCGTCAACGCCGTCTTCGCCCAGATGGTCGTCGACGTCGGCACCGCCGAGGTCAAGCGGACCGCCATCAGCCTCGGCGTCCCCGAGAACACCCCCAACTTCGACGCCGGGCCGGCCATGGCGCTCGGCACCCTGCAGGCCAGCGTCCTCGACATGACCCAGGCCTACGCCACCCTCGCCGACCACGGCCGCCGCACCCCGTACACCTTCCTGGAGAAGATCACCAAGGGCGGCGACACCATCGCCCTGCCCGACCGCGCCTCCGTCCAGGCGATCAGCCGCGAAGCCGCCGACACCACCACCTCCATGCTGATGAGCGTCGTCGACAACGGAACCGGAACGGCCGCCCTCGCCGCCGGCCACCCGGCCGCCGGCAAGACCGGTACCGCCGAACTCGACCGCTCCGCCTGGTTCGCCGCGTACACCCCGGACCTGGTCACGGTGGTCTCGATGATGGGCCAGGACCCGGACACGGGCACCCTGCAGTCCCTCTACAACGCCCTCGGCGAGGCCCGGATCGGCGGAGGCGGCTACCCCGCCCGGATCTGGGCCGCCTACACGAAGGCGGCCCTGGAGGGCACCGACCCCGTCGACTTCGAACTGGAACTCCAGCCCGGCGCGGCCCAGCCCCCGCCCCCGTCGGACGAGGAGTCCGAACTCCCCCCGCAGACCCCGGGCAGCCGCACCCCGGCACCCCCGCTCCGGCCGACCCCTCCGACCGGCGGCCAGACCCAGGGCGGCCAGACCCAGGGCGGCCAGACCCAGGGCGGGCAGACCCAGGGCGGCCAGGACAACGGCGGCCAGACGCAAGGGGGCCAGACCCAGGGCGGTCAGACGCAGGGCGGTCAGGACAACCGGGGCCAGGACAACGGCGGCACCACCGAAGGCGGCCAGGGCGGCACCGGCGGCGGCAGCCAGGGCGGCGCGGACGGCGGTACCGGCGGCGTCGCGCGACCGCCGTCCGCGTTCCTGGAGTAGCCGCGTCCGAGGACCCGTCAGTGACCGGAGGTCGCCTTCAGGCCGACGACGGCGACCAGCAGCAGGCCGATGAAGAAGATCCGGGCGGCGGTGACGGGCTCACCCAGCACCGCCATACCGAGCACCGCCGCACCGGCGGCCCCGATGCCCACCCACACCCCGTACGCCGTACCGATCGGCAGGGTCTTGGCGGCGTACGACAGCAGCACCATGCTGGCGACGATGCCCGCGCCCGTGAACACACTGGGCCACAACCGGGTGAAGCCCTCGGTGAACTTCATGCCGATCGACCAGCCGACCTCAAGCAGACCGGCGAGGAGAAGCAGGACCCATGCCATGACGGCACCTCCGAGACGTCGAGCGATACGGGGTGCGTCGTCTTGTCGTACCCGGTACGGCGCGTCTCGTCGGGGTCCCCCCACCGTAGCAAAGGGCAGCGGAAAGGGCCGGTGACCTCGGCCACCGGCCCTCGCCGATAAGAGTGCGCTCAGAGGTACAGCCCGGTGGAGTCCTCCGACCCCTCCAGCCGCTCCGCGGCCACCGCGTGCAGGTCCCGTTCGCGCATCAGCACGTACGTCGCGCCCCGCACCTCGACCTCGGCCCGGTCCTCGGGGTCGTACAGCACCCGGTCACCGGGCTCCACGCTCCGCACGTTCTGCCCGACCGCGACCACCGCGGCCCAGGCCAGCCGCTTGCCCACGGCCGCCGTCGCCGGAATCAGGATGCCGCCGCCCGAGCGCCGCTCGCCCTCGGGCGAGTCGGAGCGCACGAGCACGCGGTCGTGCAGCATACGGATGGGCAGCTTGTCGTCGGTGGTGTTCTCGCTCACGCCCCGAACCTACCTGCCCGCTCCCGCCCCGCACGCCGGAGGGTCGTCACCGCTTGCGGCGCGACGCCACCACGAGCAGCCCGACCACACCCGCCGCGAGCAGCGCGACGGGCACGATCCGCTCGAACCGGGGCGATCCGTCCTGCGACCGGAACCCGGCCTGGAGGTCCGTGACGGTCCGGTTCACGGCGGCGAAGGCCCGTCCCGCGGTGTGGTCGACGGTCGAGGCGACCCTGGCCTTCGCGTCCCCGATGATCGTCTTCGGGTGCATCCGCACGCCGATCTCGTCGAGCGTCTCGGCGAGCTGCTCGCGGCGGCGGACGATGTCCGCCTCGATCTGTGCGGGGGTCCTGGCTTCCGGCACCGCGCTGCCTCCGTCGTCGTCGTGTCATGTCGTGGTGTGTCGGGTCATGAGGTGTCGCCCGCGGAGTGATCCGCCGGGAACAGTCTGTCAGCTACGTCAGCTTAGGCTCATGGCACACCGATCCCGTCCTGAGGAGACTGCCGACATGAGTGAGCGACTTACGCCGGGCGACACCGCCCCCGCCTTCACCCTGCCCGACGCGGACGGCAACGAGGTCTCGCTGGCCGACCACAAGGGCCGCAAGGTGATCGTGTACTTCTACCCGGCCGCCCTGACGCCGGGCTGCACCAAGCAGGCCTGCGACTTCACGGACAACCTGGACGCACTGGCCACGGCCGGCTACGACGTCATCGGCGTCTCCCCGGACAAGCCGGAGAAGCTCGCGAAGTTCCGCGACAAGGAGAGCCTGCGGGTCACCCTCGTCGGCGACCCGGGCAAGGAGACGCTGGCCGCCTACGGCGCGTACGGCGAGAAGAAGCTCTACGGCAAGACGGTGACCGGCGTCATCCGCTCCACGGTGGTCGTGGACGAGGACGGCAAGGTCGAGCACGCCTTCTACAACGTCAAGGCGACCGGCCACGTAGCCAAGATCATCAAGGACCTCGGCATCTGACCCGCCCCGCCCCACCGCAGCGGCCACAAAACGCTGCTCTCCCGCTAGGATTGCGGCGCGAGCGGTCGTTGCTGAACGGTATAAGCGGAGGTTTTAGGTGCCTCTGGACGAAAGTCCATGTGGGTTCGAATCCCATCGACCGCACCAACCTGAGGATCGAAGGCCCGGCTCCGTGAGCCGGGCCTTCGGCGTGCCAGGGCGGGGCCGCGTCAGCCCAGCAGTTCGCGGACCGCCGGGACCAGGGCGCGGAAGGCCTGGCCGCGGTGGGAGATCGCGTTCTTCTCCGCCGCCGTCAGCTCCGCGCAGGTGCGGGACTCGCCGAGCGGCTGGAGGATCGGGTCGTATCCGAAGCCGCCGGTGCCGGTGGGGGCGAGGCGCAGAGTGCCCAGGAGCCGGCCCTCGACGACGCGTTCGGTGCCGTCCGGCAGGGCGAGGGCCGCGGCGCAGAAGAAGTGCGCGCCCCGGTGCTCGGGGGCGATGTCGGCGAGCTGCGCCAGCAGCAGGCGGAGGTTGGCCCCGTCGTCGCCGTGGGAGCCCGACCAGCGGGCGGAGAAGATCCCGGGGGCGCCGTTGAGGACGTCCACGCAGAGGCCGGAGTCGTCGGCGACGGCCGGCAGGCCGGTGGCGCGGGCCAGGGCGTGGGCCTTGAGCAGGGCGTTCTCGGCGAAGGTGACGCCGGTTTCCTTCACATCCGGGATCTGCGGGTACGCGTCCGCGCCGACCAGCTCGTGGGGCAGGCCGGCGTCGGACAGGATCGCGCGGAGTTCGGTGACTTTGCCCGCGTTGCGGGTGGCCAGGATCAGGCGGCTGGGCGTCGAGGTCATGGCCCGATTATCCCGTGCCGTCCGCCGGGGGCGGGGCGCCGGGTCCCGGTCGCTCGCCGCCCGGTGCCGGTCCGGTCAGCCGGGGGTGCAGACCTTGGAGATCTCCGAGGCGGCGTCGGCGACCGGCTTGATGTCCGGGTTGACGTTGCCGCTCTCCAGGGAGGTGCGTACGTTCGTGACGGCCGCGGTCATCGAGTCGATGGCCTTGCCGAGGTCGGCGTTGTTCGTCTGGTCGCCGATCTTCTTCAGGTTCTCGTCGATGGAGTTCAGCGCGTTCTGGGCGTCCTGCGGGCTG
Source organism: Streptomyces sp. NPDC058662 (assembly GCF_042716255.1). Taxonomy (NCBI): domain Bacteria; kingdom Bacillati; phylum Actinomycetota; class Actinomycetes; order Kitasatosporales; family Streptomycetaceae; genus Streptomyces; species Streptomyces sp. NPDC058662. The sequence continues at coordinate 21,901 of NZ_JBHXRU010000089.1, forward strand.
TTGCCCGCCTGGGAGACCGCCTGCTGGAGGTCGTTGGCGCTGTCCGCGATGGCCACCGCCGTGTTGGCGCAGTCCATTGCCGTGGATATCGCGTCGCAGGACGTCAGAGCCGGAACGGCCAGGACGGCCGCGACGGCGAGGGCCGTCAGGCGGTGCTTCGGCTTGGACGAGATCTTCATTCGGTCCCCCGGGTAGGCGTGTGGGTACGTGGACGGGCGCGCGGCTGTGACACCGCGCGCCCGTACCGTCGTAGACGCCGGGCGGGGCCCGGCGGTTGCCGCGGTGGCGGCGTTACGGCGTCTGCAGGTCGAGCGCGCTCAGCTGGAGGGCTTCCAGGTCGGCGCAGCCGCCGGCGGCGAGGTCGAGGAGGGCGTTCAGTTCCTTGCGGTCGAAGGGCTCGCCCTCGGCGGTGCCCTGGACCTCGACGAAGCGGCCGTCGCCGGTGCAGACGACGTTCATGTCGGTCTCGGCGCGCACGTCCTCCTCGTAGCAGAGGTCGAGGAGGGGGACGCCGTCGACGATGCCGACGCTGACGGCGGCGACGGTGCCGGTGAGGGGCTTGCGGCCGGCCTTGACGAGCTTCTTCTTCTGGCCCCAGGCGATGGCGTCGGCGAGGGCGACGTAGGCGCCGGTGATGGCCGCGGTGCGGGTGCCGCCGTCGGCCTGGAGGACGTCGCAGTCCAGGACGACCGTGTTCTCGCCGAGGGCCTTGTAGTCGATGACGGCGCGCAGCGAGCGGCCGATGAGGCGGGAGATCTCGTGCGTGCGGCCGCCGATCTTGCCGCGTACGGATTCGCGGTCGCCGCGGGTGTTGGTGGAGCGGGGCAGCATCGAGTACTCGGAGGTGACCCAGCCCTCGCCGCTGCCCTTGCGCCAGCGCGGGACGCCTTCGGTGAAGGAGGCGGTGCAGAAGACCTTGGTGTCTCCGAAGGAGATGAGGACGGAGCCCTCGGCGTGCTTGCTCCATCCGCGTTCGATGGTGACCGGGCGGAGCTGTTCGGGCGTACGGCCGTCGATGCGAGACATGGCTCCGAGCCTAGTCCCTGCGGGGGAACGAGAGGACCCCGTCCGGGTGGGTCCGGTACGGGGTCCTGTCGGGCGTTCTCAGATCACATCATGTCTTCGATGTCGGCGGCGATGGGGTCGGCGTCGGTGCCGATGACGACCTGGATCGCGGTGCCCATCTTGACGACGCCGTGGGCGCCGGCGGCCTTGAGGGCGGCCTCGTCGACGAGCGACGGGTCGACGACCTCGGTGCGCAGGCGGGTGATGCAGCCTTCGACCTCTTCGATGTTCTCGATACCGCCGAGCCCGGCGACGATCTTCTCAGCCTTGGTGGCCATGTGTTTCTCCCTGGGTGTTACGAAGAACGAGTCTCGGCGGCCAGGTCGTGGATCCCACCCGCGCGGTCCGCTTTGTCACGGTAGCTCACGGTTGGCCCATCTATGCGAGCGTGTGACGGCCGTCTGCCGAATGATGACGATCAGCAGCAGCCCGCCCACAACTGGTCTACACCAGTGTGCCGTACGTGTTGCACCTGCCAAAAACGGGCCCGTCAGGGAGGACGCCGATGAGCGCGAGCAGCACCGGAGCAGCGCCGCAGCAGCCGTGGTGGAACGGCTTGTTCCAGGGACTCCAGAAGATGGGACGGAGCCTCCAGCTGCCGATCGCCGTGCTGCCGGCGGCGGGCATCCTGAACCGGCTGGGCCAGGACGACGTCTTCGGCAAGGACGGCCTCGGCTGGACGGACGTCGCCAGGGTGATGGCGAGCGCGGGCGGCGCGCTGCTGAACGCCGACCTGGGCCTGCCCCTCCTCTTCTGCATCGGTGTCGCGATCGGCATGGCCAAGAAGGCGGACGGGTCGACGGCGCTGGCGGCGACCGTGGGCTTCCTGGTCTACCGCTCCGTGCTGCGCGCCTTCCCCAAGGCGTGCCCCGCGCAGACCACGGACATCGGCGGCGGCTGCCTGGGGCCCGACAACACGTTCGCGGAGTACACCTTCCAGAACCCCGGGGTGTTCGGCGGCATCGTCATGGGCCTGCTGTCCGCCTGGTTCTGGCAGCGCTACCACCGCGTGAAGCTGGTCGACTGGCTGGGCTTCTTCAACGGCCGGCGGCTGGTCCCGATCATCATGACCTTCGTGGCGATCGCCTTCGCCGTGCTGTGCCTGTGGATCTGGCCGCCGATCGGCGACGCGCTGGAGAGCTTCTCCGACTGGCTGGTGGGCCTGGGCTCCTGGGGCGCGGGAATCTTCGGCATCGCGAACCGCGCGCTGCTGGTGATCGGCCTGCACCAGTTCCTCAACGTGCCGGTGTGGTTCCAGTTCGGTACGTACACCAAGCCGGACGGCACGGCGGTGCACGGCGACATCCCGATGTTCCTGGCGGGCGACCCCGACGCCGGCCAGTTCCTGTCCGGCTTCTTCCCCATCATGATGTTCGCGCTCCCGGCGGCGGCGCTGGCGATCACGCACTGCGCGAAGCCGCTGCGGCGCAAGGAGGTCGGCGGCCTGATGCTGTCGGTGGCCCTCACCTCCTTCGTCACGGGCATCACGGAGCCGCTGGAGTACTCGTTCCTGTTCGTGGCGCCGGCGCTGTACGTGGTCCACGCGGTGCTGACGGGTGTCTCCATGGCGGTGACGTGGGCCCTCGGGGTGCACGACGGGTTCAGCTTCTCCGCGGGCCTGATCGACTACGTCATCAACTGGGGTCTGGCGACCAAGCCGTGGCTGATCATCCCGATCGGCCTGGCCTTCGCGATCGTGTACTACGTGGTCTTCCGCTTCGCGATCACCACGTTCGACCTGGCCACGCCCGGCCGCGAGTCGGACGAGGAGATCGAGGAGATGCAGAAGGAGAACACCAAGGCCTGAACCGGGCCCTTCATCCCTCCCCGAAGCCCTCGGATCCACGGATCCGGGGGCTTCGGGCATGTCCGGAGGTCCGCGGACGCGGCCGCGGGACGGGTCCGGCCGACGTGTGGTGTAGACCACATGAAATTGAAGGTTCCTTATCTAACGCTCACCGTGTTACAACTGGTCTACACCAGATATTGGTGTAGACCACGTGGGCCTGTCTGCGCCCGCGTCACCCCCTTTTTCTGAGACGTCGCCATCCCCCGTTTCCATCCCCCGGGCGGCGCCTTGCCCACTGGAGGAACCACATGTCCACAGCGACCGCTGCGGAATCGAAGAAGGGCGCTGGCGTGATGGCCGTCATGCAGCGCATCGGCCGGAGCCTCATGCTCCCCGTTGCCGTGCTGCCCGCCGGCGCGCTCCTGCTCCGCCTGGGCGCGGACGACATGCTGGGCGACAAGGACGTCTTCCCGACCTTCGTCCTGAAGATCGCCGGTTACATGGCCGCCGGCGGCGGCGCGATCCTCGACAACATGGCGCTGCTGTTCGCCGTCGGTATCGCGATCGGCTTCGCGAAGAAGTCGGACGGTTCCACCGCCCTGGCCGCCGTCACCGGCTACCTGGTCTTCCAGAAGGTCCTCGCCACCTTCACCGACAGCAACCTCCCCCAGAAGGCGACGGTCGTCGCCGGCAAGATCGTCAACGTCGACGCCCCGGTCAACGCCGGTGTGCTCGGCGGTGTCGTGATGGGTGTCATCACCGCGCTGCTGTACCAGAAGTTCTACCGGACCAAGCTGCCGGACTGGGCGGGCTTCTTCGGCGGCCGCCGCCTCGTCCCGATCCTCTCCGCCCTCGCGGGTCTGGTCACCGGTATCGTCTTCGGTCTCATCTGGCCGGTCCTCGGCACGGGTCTGCACAACTTCGGTGAGTGGCTGACCGGTTCCGGCGCCGTCGGTGCGGGCATCTTCGGTGTCGCCAACCGCGCGCTCATCCCCATCGGCATGCACCACCTGCTGAACTCCTTCCCGTGGTTCCAGGCCGGTTCGTTCGAAACCCCCACCGGCGCCGTCCACGGCGACATCGGCCGCTTCCTCGCCGGTGACCCGACGGCCGGACAGTTCATGACCGGCTTCTTCCCGATCATGATGTTCGCGCTCCCGGCAGCCTGCCTCGCGATCGTCCACTGCGCCCGCCCCGAGCGCCGCAAGGTCGTCGGCGGCATGATGCTCTCCCTCGCGCTCACCTCCTTCGTCACCGGTGTGACCGAGCCGATCGAGTTCACCTTCATGTTCATCGCCCCGGTGCTGTACGCGATCCACGCGGTGCTGACCGGTGTCTCCCTGGCGCTCACCTGGGCCCTGGGCATGCGCGACGGCTTCGGCTTCTCGGCCGGGCTCGTCGACTTCCTGCTGAACCTGGGCATCGCGGAGAAGCCGTGGATGCTGGCGCTCGTCGGCCTCTGCTTCGCGGCGGTCTACTACGTCGTCTTCCGCTTCGCGATCACCAAGTTCAACCTCCCGACGCCGGGCCGCGAGTCCGACGAGGAGCTCGCCGAGCTGGCGAAGGCCGAGGCCAAGTAAGGCCCCTGCCGCCCCGCGGCGCATACGCCGGAGCCCCCGCCCTCTCTCCTGAGGGC
>NZ_JBHXRU010000090.1:0-26244 GCF_042716255.1 Streptomyces sp. NPDC058662
TCCCGGACGGGGAGGCGGGGTCGCCGTACAGGGCGGGCGCGGCTCAGAGCTTCTCGGGGGTGCGGATGCCGAGGAGGGACATGCCCTTGCTCAGGGTGCGGGCCGTCAGCTCGCACAGGAACAGGCGGTTCTCGACCTGCTCCGGAGTGTCCGCCTTGAGGACCGGGCACTCCGAGTAGAAGGTCGTGTAGAGCGAGGCCACCTGGTACAGGTACGCCGCCAGCTTGTGCGGCGCGTACTCGGAGGCAGCCTCGGCGAGGAGCTCGCCGAAGTGGTCCAGGTGCAGGCCGAGGGCCCGCTCGGCCGGCGCCAGTGCCAGCCCGGCGTGCGCGGCGGGCTTCGCGTCCCCGGCCTTGCGCAGGATGGACTGGATACGGGCGTACGCGTACTGGAGGTACACGGACGTGTCACCGGTGAGCGAGACCATCTGGTCCAGGTCGAACTTGTAGTCACGCGCGGCGGAGGTGGAGAGGTCCGCGTACTTCACCGCGCCGATGCCGACCTGGACGGCCCGCTCGGCGATCTCCGCCTCGGTCAGGTCCTGGGCCTTCTCCCGCACGACGGCCGCCGCGCGGTCGATGGCCTCGTCCAGGAGGTCGACCAGTCGGACCGTCTCGCCCTCGCGGGTCTTGAACGGCTTGCCGTCCTTGCCGAGGACCGTGCCGAACGCCAGCTGGACGGCCTTGACCCCGTCGTTCAGCCAGCCCGCCCGGCGCGCCGTCTCGAAGACCATCTTGAAGTGCAGGGACTGGCGTGCGTCGACCACGTAGATCAGCGTGGTGGCGGCCAGGTCGCCGACGCGGTCGCGGATCGCCGACAGGTCGGTGGCGGCGTAGCCGAAGCCGCCGTCCGACTTCTGCACGATGAGCGGGGTCGGGTTGCCGTCCGGGCCCTTGACGTCGTCGAAGAACACGCACAGCGCGCCGTTGGAGCGGACGGCGACGCCCGACTCCTCCAGCAGCCGGCACGTCTCGACCAGCATGTCGTTGTAGCCGGACTCGCCGACCACGTCCTGGTCCTGGATGTCCATGTCCAGCTTGTCGAAGACGGAGTAGAAGTAGATCTTCGACTCGTCGACGAACCGCTGCCACAGCGCGAGCGTCTCGGCGTCGCCGGCCTGGAGGTCCACCACCCGGGCGCGGGCGCGGGTCTTGAACTCCTCGTCGGAGTCGAAGAGCGCGCGCGAGGCCTTGTAGAGGCGGTTCAGGTTCGACATGGCCTCCTCGCCGGAGACCTCCGCCGACGCGTCCGAGGACTTGTGGTCCAGCTCGTGCGGGTGCTCCATCAGGTACTGGATGAGCATGCCGAACTGGGTGCCCCAGTCGCCGATGTGGTGGCGCCGGACCACCTTCTCGCCCGTGAACTCCAGGATCTCCACCATCGCCGCGCCGATCACGGCGGAGCGCAGGTGCCCGACGTGCATCTCCTTGGCGACGTTCGGCTGGGCGTAGTCGATGACCGTGGTGCCCGGGTTCGCGGCGAGCGGGACGCCGAGGCGGTCGTCGGCGGCGCGCGCCGCCAGGGTCTCGATGATCGCCCGGTCGGTGACGGTGATGTTGAGGAAGCCGGGGCCGGAGACCTCGATCTCCTGGATCAGGTCACCGGTCGCCGCCATGCCCTGGACCACGGTCGCCGCCAGCTCGCGCGGGTTGGCCTTCGCCTTCTTCGCGAGCGCCAGGATGCCGTTGGCCTGGAAGTCGGCCCGGTCGCTTCGTCGCAGCAGCGGGTCGGCGCCACGGGCCTCCGGCAGGGCCGAGGCGAGGGCGTCCGCGACGCGCTGATCGACGGAGGAGGCGAGGGAAGGGACCGAGGCCATGAGCTGCCGTTCCTGTGAGGTGGTGCCGGTGAGTGCACTTGGGTGTTCCGACAAGTGCCGAGTATCCCACGCGCGTGCGCCCGGCCTTCCGGGATATCGGGCCGCCGAGCAACCCCGGAGCGGCCTGTTCCGTCTGGGAGAATGGCTGGAGCCAGCATTCGAGATAGAAGGACGTGTCGTGGCGCAGAGCAGCACCGAGACCGACTGGGTCTCCCGTTTCGCGGACGAGGTCATCGCCGAGGCGGAGCGCCGAGCCCCCGGCAAACCGGTCGTCGTCGCGTCCGGCCTCTCCCCCTCCGGCCCGATCCACCTGGGCAACCTCCGCGAGGTCATGACCCCGCACCTGGTCGCCGACGAGATCCGCCGGCGGGGCATCGAGGTCCGCCACGTCATCTCGTGGGACGACTACGACCGCTACCGCAAGGTGCCCAAGGGCATCCCGGGCGTCGACGAGGAGACCTACGGCCAGTACATCGGCCGCCCGCTGACCGCCGTCCCCGCCCCGGCCGGGTCGGAGTACGGCAGCTGGGCCGAGCACTTCAAGGCCGCCATGGTCGAGGCGCTGGCCGAGCTGGGCGTCGAGTACGACCCGATCAGCCAGACGGAGCAGTACACCACCGGCGCCTACCGCGAGCAGGTGCTGCACGCGATGAAGCACCGGGGCGACATCGACGCCGTCCTCGACCAGTACCGCACCAAGCAGAAGCCGGGCGGCAAGAAGCCCCAGCAGAAGCAGGTCGACGAGGCCGAGCTGGAGGCCGCCGAGGGCTCCGGCGCGGCGGCGGAGGACGACGGGAGCACCGGCGAGGGCGGGTACTTCCCGTACAAGCCGTACTGCGGCCAGTGCGGCAAGGACTTCACCAAGGTCACCTCCTACGACGACGAGTCGACCGAGATGACCTACGTCTGCACCGAGGACGGGTTCACCGAGACGGTCGCGCTCAGCGAGTTCAACCGGGGCAAGCTGGTCTGGAAGGTCGACTGGCCGATGCGCTGGGCCTTCGAGGGCGTGGTCTTCGAGCCGTCCGGCGTCGACCACTCCTCGCCCGGCTCGTCCTTCCAGGTCGGCGGCCAGATCGTGCACATCTTCGGCGGCGAGCAGCCGATCGGGCCGATGTACGCGTTCGTCGGCATCAGCGGCATGGCCAAGATGTCGTCGAGCAAGGGCGGGGTCCCGACCCCGGCCGACGCGCTCAAGATCATGGAGCCGCAGCTGCTGCGCTGGCTGTACGCGCGCCGCCGCCCGAACCAGTCCTTCAAGATCGCCTTCGACCAGGAGATCCAGCGGCTCTACGACGAGTGGGACAAGCTGGAGTCCAAGGTGGCGGACGGCTCCGTGCTGCCCGCCGACGCGGCCGCGCACACCCGCGCCGTCCGCACGGCCGCCGCCGAACTGCCGCGGACCCCGCGGCCGATGCCGTACCGGACGCTCGCGTCCGTCGTCGACGTCACCGCCGGGCACGACGAGCAGACCCTGCGCATCCTCAGCGAGCTGGAGCCGGAGAAGCCGCTGACCTCGCTGGACGAGGTACGGCCGCGCCTGGACCGTGCCGAGAACTGGATCACCACCCAGGTCCCGGCCGACCAGCGGACCCTCGTGCGCGAGGAGCCCGACACAGAGCTGCTGTCGTCGCTGGACGACGAGGGGCGCGAGTCGCTGCGGCTGCTGCTGGAGGGCCTGGACTCGCACTGGTCCCTCGACGGGCTGACCACGCTCGTCTACGGGGTCCCGAAGGTGATGGCCGGGCTCGAAGCCGACGCCAAGCCGACGCCGGAACTCAAGGTCGCGCAGCGGACGTTCTTCGCGCTGCTCTACCGGCTGCTGGTGACCCGGGAGACCGGACCGCGACTGCCCACGCTGCTCCTGGCGGTCGGCGCCGACCGCGTCCGCAAACTGCTCGCCGCCTGACCGGGCACACCCCCCCGACACGGAAGGGCCCGCACCCCTCGGGGTGCGGGCCCTTGTGCGTGGGGGGCGGGCCGGGGGCTCTAGGCGATGTGCTCGGCCTCGCGGTCCTTGTGGTAGCGGATCTTGAAGGCGGGGATCATCCGGCGCAGCAGGGAGCCGCTGCGCGGGTGGACGACGCCGTAGCGGTCCGAGAGGTGTATGTCGAGCGACTCCGCCGACGGGTAGTCCTGCTTCTCGTCGACCAGCGCGCAGAACACCTGGTACGCGGCCTCGCCGAACTGGGCCTCGTCCGGGGTCTCCGGGGATTCCGGCGGGGTGGGGGCGGCCTGGGCGTCCTGGGCCGGCTGGGGTCGCGGGGCCGTCGGCGCCTGCGGGGCGTCCGTGCGGCGGGGGGCCGGGATCCCCGGCTCGGGTACGGGCGCGCCGGCCTCCGGGGCCGGCTGCTCCTGCTCCTGCTCCTCCTGCGGCGCGGTGAGGGGGTGGTAGCCGCCCTCGTACGCCGCCTGCGGGGCGCGGGGCCCGGCGAACCAGGCGCTGTTGTGCGCCGCCGGCATGGCGGTCGGGTCCACGGCGAAGGGCGCGGGGGCCGGGGCGAGGGCCTCGGCGGGGTGCGGCTGCGGCTGCGCGGCCGTCGGGAACGGCCCGGCGGACTGCGGCTGCGGCCGGGCGTGCTCGGACCCGGCGTGCGCCGATCCGGCGTGCTCGGATCCGGCGGGTCCCGTCGGGGCGTGCCGCGGATCGGGGTGGTCGGACCAGCTGGGTTGCGGACCAGCGGCGTGCGGACCGGCGGCATGCTGGGCGGGGTCCGCCGGGGCGGCCGGCAGGGCGGGGGCCGATGCGGCCCCCACGGAGGGCGGTGTCTGGCTCCGGGTGTCCGCCGGGGGCAGCAGCAGCGGCTCGATGCCCGCCGCCGCCAGCCCCTCGGGGGCGGTCTGCGCGAGCGGCACGCCGATCCGGGCCAGGCGCAGCGGCATCAGCGCCTCGACGGGGGCCTTGCGGCGCCAGGCCCGCCCGTACCGCGCCTGGAGCCGCGCCTGGTAGATCAGCCGGTCCTGCTCCATGGCGACGGCCTGCTCGTAGGAGCGCAGCTCCCACAGCTTCATCCGCCGCCACAGCTTGAAGGTGGGGACGGGGGAGAGCAGCCAGCGCGTGAGGCGCACGCCCTCCATGTGGCGGTCCGCCGTGATGTCCGCGATCCGGCCCACCGCGTGCCGGGCGGCCTCGACCGTCACCACGAACAGGATCGGGATCACCGAGTGCATGCCGACGCCCAGCGGGTCCGGCCAGGCCGCGGCGCCGTTGAAGGCGATCGTCGCCGCCGTCAGCAGCCAGGCCGTCTGCCGCAGCAGGGGGAAGGGGATCCGGATCCAGGTCAGGAGCAGGTCCAGGGCCAGCAGGACGCAGATGCCCGCGTCGATGCCGATCGGGAACACCAGCGAGAAGCTGCCGAACCCCTTCTGCAGGGCGAGCGCGCGCACCGCCGAGTACGAGCCCGCGAAACCGATGGCCGCGATGACCACGGCCCCGGCGACGACGACGCCGATGAGTATTCGGTGCGTACGAGTCAGCTCCATCGCGGCCACCCGCGATCCCCTCCCCTTCGTCGAGCACGCGCCCTGTGGGGCACGTCCGCTCACGTGCCGAGCGCTTACCCAGCCTTTACCGAGCTGCGGCAGGCACAGCGTACGGGTGACCCGCTGTCAGCGTCCCGGGCGGGCCCGCTCCTGCCCGGACCGTTATGCCCGGGCCGCCAATGCCCGGACCGCCACGGCCGGGGCTACTGCTGCGGCTGCGGGGACTGGGGCTGCTCCGGGGCGGCCTGCTTGTTGGCGGCGTCGATCGAGGCCACGGTCTCCTTCGCCGCCGCGATGGCGTCCTGGAGCAGCTTCGCCTGATCCGGCGCCCCGGCCCCCTCGTAGGCCGCGCCGTTGTAGTCGAGCGTGACCACGGCGTTCTGGGTGCGCGCCACGATCGTCGTGTTGAAGAAGTCGACGTCCTTCTTCGTGGTGTGGAGGACGGACGTGGCCTGGTCGCCGATCCCGCCCGCCGGCTCGGCCTTCACGTTCTGCGCGCCCTCGGCCGCCTTCGCCGTCTCGACCTGCTTGTTGTACTGCTCCTCGGCGCGCTTGTTCGCGTCACCGAGGGAGGCGTGCGAGTCGTAGCGGAAGAGGGAGATCGAGAGCCAGCGGTACTGGGAGCCCTTGAGGCCGTCCTCGTCCAGGCCGTTCCAGGAGCAGCTGGCGCGGCTGGCCAGGTCGTTCGACTTGGTGGCGGTGCCGTTCTTGTCCTTCGCCTCGGGGACGAGCGTCTCGACCGTCCCGGTGGCGACGGCCTTGCACGGGTCCGGCAGCGTGCCGTAGGCGGCCTTCGCCAGGGCCGCGGAGGGCTTCGCGTTGGGCTTGGCGGACGAGGAGGAATCGGACTTCTTGCCGCCGTTCGAGCCCGAGCCGGAGCCGGAGCCCTTGCCCGAGTCGGACGAGCACCCGGCGACGGTGAGGATCACCGGGACGGCTGCGCAGGCGAGGACACGGGTGAGGCGCGAGGCTGATCGGTGCATGGTTCCTTCAGTGCGTTGGGGATCGTCTTCGGACGCGGGACCCGAACAAAGGTAGCCCGACCGCGTGTGCGGCTGCTGTGCGCGCCGTCACGCCGGACCGGTCCGTGCCCGGTTCACTCGTTGAAGCGCGCGACCAGGGCCTGCGCCAACTGCCGTGCCGTGTCCTGGGTTTCGGGCGCCGGCGGGACCACGCCGGGCAGCGCGGGCTGCACGCTGTACTCGACGGTGACGAGGACATTCGAGGTGCGGAACACAATCCGCACCGTGCGGGCCTGGGCGGCGGTGGCGCCGGCCGAGCCCAGCTTGTCGTCCAGGAAGGCCTCGTTCCCCAGGCCCTCCAGGACGCGTGAACCGAGCACGGGCGGGGCCGACGGGCTCGCGCCGGGCGCGGCCGAACCGGCGGGCGTGCCTCCGGGCGCCGGTGTGCCTCCGGGGGCCGGTGTGCCGCCGGGCGCGGCCGCACCGCCGGGGGGCGGCGTACCGGCGCCGGTGCCCGGGCCCGGGGGGTTCGGCGGGGCCGCCGCGGTCCCGGTGGCGGGCGCGGTGGGGATCGGGCCGGGGAAGGGCAGGTGGGCGTCGGTGAGCTGGCGGACGTACACCTGGTGCGCCTTGTCGTCGTCGCTCGCGACGGCCCGGTCGTAGGAGACCACGCGCTCGAAGCCGACCGACAGCAGCCGGGTCTCCTCGGCGTTCTGCGCGGTCCAACGGCAGCCGACGCGCCGGTCGCCGTCGTACGAGGCGTCCGCGGTGCCGGCGTACAGCTGGTCGAGCTCCGGGCCCGTCAGGGTCTCCGCGGCCGGCAGCATGGCCCTGAGGCGCTTGGCGTCGACTGCCTTGCAGGGAGCGGGCAGGCTGCGGTACTTCCCCGGCTGCGCGGGCGCGGCGGGATTGCCGCCCGCCTTCGCGTCGGTGGTGCCCCCCGTACCGGAGCCGCTGGTGCACCCGGTCAGGCCGGTCGCGCCCGCCGCGAGTGCGGCGAGCATCGCCATGCCGGGCAGGACTCGCCGTACCGCCTTGCGCTGCACGTCCCATGACTCCCTTCGACCGGCGGCCACCCGACGGTCAGGAAAATACGTTGCCGCGCTTCGGACGCGGGTGGACACAATGTCTACCGCACACGCTGGTGCCGGCGCCGGTCTCCTGTCGTATTTGAGATCAAGAGCGAGGCTTTTTGCGTATTCAGAATTTTCTGTGGTTTTCGGGGGATTGAACTGTTATGTCGTATGTAGAGGTTCCGGGGGCGCGGGTTCCCATCCGGATGTGGACGGACCCGGCGTCGGTCGAGGACGGCGCGATGCAGCAGCTCCGCAACGTGGCCACCCTCCCGTGGATCAAGGGCCTGGCGGTCATGCCGGACGTCCACTACGGCAAGGGCGCCACGGTCGGGTCGGTCATCGCGATGAAGGACGCGGTCTGCCCGGCGGCGGTCGGTGTCGACATCGGCTGCGGCATGTCGGCCGTGAAGACCTCCCTGACGGCCAACGACCTGCCCGGGGACCTCTCGAAGCTGCGGTCGCGGATCGAGCAGGCGATCCCGGTGGGCATGGGCCTGCACAAGGAGGCCGTGGACCCGGCGCGCCTGTACGGCTTCTCGGTGGAGGGGTACGACGATCTCTGGAAGCGCTTCGACTTCATCACGGACGCGGTCAAGTTCCGGCACGAGCGGGCCACCAGGCAGATCGGAACGCTCGGCGGGGGGAACCACTTCATCGAGTTCTGCCTCGACGAGGCCGGTTCGGTCTGGCTGATGCTGCACTCCGGATCCCGCAACATCGGCAACGAGCTGGCCGAGTACCACATCGGAGTGGCGCGCGGGCTGGCCCACAACCAGGGCCTGGTCGACCGGGACCTGGCGGTGTTCCTCGCGGCGACTCCCGAGATGCGGGCGTACCGCAACGACCTCTTCTGGGCGCAGGAGTACGCGCAGTACAACCGCGCCGCGATGATGAGCCTGTACAAGGAGGTCGTCCGCAAGGAGTTCCGCAAGGCCAAGGTCTCCTTCGAGCAGGAGATCAGCTGCCACCACAACTACGTGGCGGAGGAGCGGTACGAGGGGATGGACCTGCTGGTCACGCGGAAGGGCGCGATCCGCGCCGGGAGCGGCGAGTACGGGATCATCCCGGGCTCCATGGGGACGGGCTCGTACATCGTGAAGGGGCTCGGCAACGAGAAGTCCTTCAACTCCGCCTCGCACGGGGCGGGCCGCAAGATGAGCCGGACGGCGGCGAAGAAGCGCTTCTCCGCGCGGGACCTGGCCGAGCAGACCAGGGGCGTGGAGTGCCGCAAGGACTCGGGCGTCGTGGACGAGATCCCGGGCGCGTACAAGTCGATCGAGCAGGTCATCGAGCAGCAGACCGACCTGGTGCAGGTCGTCGCCCGGATCAAGCAGGTCATCTGCGTGAAGGGCTGACCCCGCGCCGGAGCCCCGCCGCCCCGGCGCCCGGCTCCGCGCCGGTGCGGCTGCCCGGCCGCCACGCGCGTGTGCCGTGCCCGGCGGCTGGCGGGCACGGCACACAACGGGGGTGCGGGTTCGTTCCGGTGGGTCAGGAGGCCTTCGAGCTCTTCGCCAGGCCCTTGTCGGCGGAAGGCGCGCTGATGCCGGGTACCTGCGGGGCGCGGTTCAGGAGGGTGGTTCCCGGCGGCTGGGGGTTGGCCGGGGTCCAGACGAGCGGGTCGGGGCACTCCAGCAGGTCGGGCTCACCCCGGTCCACCTCGCACGTGGTCTCCCAGACCTGCCCGCCGGTGGTGACCACCTGCACGGTGACGTCGTTCGCGGTCTCCGCGATCGTGATCCCGCAGGGGTTGGCCGGGTAGTTCACTGCCCCGCTGGTGAGGTCGTACCAGGTGTAGGCCGGCTCGTTCGGGTTGTCCGCGTCGAAGTCGTACACCCCGGCCCAGGCGGTGCCGTCGGGGGTCAGTACGCCCGTGTACTTGACCTCGGCCTCGTCCCACGAGGTGGAGATGTCGACGCAGGAGCCGGCGGGGCCCGTCGGCCCCGTGGGGCCGGTGGGGCCGGTCGCGCCGCCGGCCGGACCGGGGGGCCCCGTCGGCCCGGTGGGGCCCGTGGGGCCGGTGGCGCCCTTGCACTTGTCCTTGTCGTGGCGGTCGTCGCCGAACCCCTTGACGTCGGCGGCGCCGTTGGGGCCCCTGCCGTCCCGGCACGAGTCACCGCCCGCGTCCGCGGGGGCCGCGCCGGCCGCCGGCGACCGTTCGGAGATCGCGACCGCGGGCGTGGCGAAGCCCAGCATCACCACGGCCAGCGATGCCACCGCGCCACCGGCCAGCCATCTCCCCTGCCGGGGGAGGGGGCCGAAGCGGAGTGGGGTCCTCTTCTCGGAACTCATGTGACTGCTCCTCGTGGAAACCGGTTGGGTGGGTCGACCCTGAGGCGTTCACGCCTCCTCCGGCATCATTCGAGGGCGCGCCCGCCCCGGCGCGGGAGCCACGCAGGCGGATCATCACATCGGCTTATCGGATGGGGCCCGATGGCGGCGGGCCGCCCCCGCGCGCGGCGCCGGATCCGGGGCTGATCAGGCGAACACACGATGATCGGTCCGTGGCAGACCCCGAGCGGCGCCGGGGCGGGGCTATGACTGTCCCGTGACGACTCTCACCCGTCCCGCTCCGTCCTCGCAGAGCCGGCCGGACCGGACGAGGCGGCGGCGGCGCTTCGAGGAAACACCCGGTCTGTGGCTGTGCCCGGCGCTCGCCACGCTGGCCTTCGTGCTCTGGGGCATCGGCGACCCGCAACTGGGCACCGACGAACTGGTCACCTGGGACGTGGGCACACGCAGCACCACCCGCATCCTGTCCCTGCTGCACCACGTCGACGCCGTGCACGGCGCGTACTACCTGCTGATGCACGGGTGGATCGCCGTGTGGGGCGACTCGCACACCGCCCTGCGCCTGCCCTCGGCCCTGGCCATGAGCGCGACCGCGGCCGTCGTGGCGCTGATCGGGCGCCGGATCCTCACCCCGCGCGCCGGGCTGTGCGCGGGCCTGCTCCTCGCCCTGGTCCCCGCCGTGAGCCGGTTCGGCCACGAGGCCCGCGGCTACGCCCTGGTGGTCCTGGCCGCGACCCTCGCGACCCTGCTGCTGCTCCGGGCGCTGGACGCGTCCCGGTCCGGGTGGCGCTGGGCCGCGTACGGGCTGTGCGTGGCGGCCGCGGGGCTGCTCCACCTCATCGTGCTCACCGTGCTGACGGCGCACCTGGCGCTGGTGCTCCTGCGCGCCCGCCGCGAGCGACGGGTGCCGTGGGGGTTCGGCTTCGCGGCTGCGGCGGGCGTCGCCTGCGCCGTCCCGGTGATCCTGCTCGGCCGCTCGCAGGCGTCCCGCCAGCTGTTCTGGCTGGCGAAGCCGGACGGGTGGGGCCTGGCCGGGATCTGGCCCCAGCTGTTCGCCTCGACCCTGTGCGCCGGGGCGGTGGTCGCGCTGGCGGCCCTGGCGTGGAAGGGGCGCCCCGAGGCCCTCCTGCTGTGCGTCACGACGGTGCTGGCGCCCCCGCTCGTCCTGTGGGCGGCCTCCCACGGGGACGTCTCCTACTTCCGCTTCCAGTACCTCCTGTTCACCGTGCCGGCCTGGGCGCTGCTGGCGGGCGCCGGACTGGCCGGAGCGACGCGGTCCTGGCTGACGGCCGGGGTCTGCCTGGCCGTGCTCGCCGTGCTCGTCCTGCCCGACCAGCGCCGGATGCGCGGGGAGTTCGAGCACGACGTCCCGCACGGCGCGGACTACGCGGGAGCGGCGCGGACCATCCGGACGTACCTGCGCCCCGGCGACGGGGCGGTCTACGTCAGGGGCGCGCCCTGGATGCTCGACCAGGGAGTCCGCTACTACCTCCGGCGGGGCACCGGGCCGCGGGAGGTGTTCCTCGCCTCGACGGCCGCCGAGAACGACGAGCTGTACCCGGTCCACTGCGCCCGCCCGGCCGGCTGCCTCCGCGGCGAGCGCCGGATCTGGGTCGTGGTGCCGGGCAGCCATGCCGACCCGCTGGACGCGGTCCCGGCCGGCCAGGCACGCGTGCTGCGGGCGCGCTACACCACGTACGGGACGGAACGGCTCGGCGGCCTGACCGTGGCGCTCCTGGAGCGCACACCGTAGATCCCCCATCGTTTCGCGACTTCACAGGACAGAGGTGGATGGGCTGTGACACCAACGGTCTGCCTGAACATGATCGTCAAGGACGAGGCGGCGGTCGTCCGGCGCTGTCTGGAATCCGTGCGCCCGCTGATCGACTCCTGGGTCGTCGTCGACACCGGTTCGACGGACGGCACGCAGGACGTGATCCGCGAGGTGCTCGGCGATCTGCCGGGCACCCTGCACGAACGTCCCTTCAAGGGCTTCGACGTGAGCCGCAGCGAGGCCATCGAACTCGCGCGCGACCGAGCGGACTACCTGCTCTTCATCGACGCCGACGACCTGATGGAGGTCGAACCGGGCTTCCGCATGCCGCCGCTGACGCACGACGCGTACCGGGTCGCCCTGCACGACGGGCCGATCATCCACTACCGCCCGGCCCTGGTGTCGACCCGGCTGCCCTGGCGCTACGTCGGCGTCCTGCACGAGTACATCGAGTGCGGGATGCCGTACGGGACCGGGACGCTGCGCGGCGCCCACATCCGCTCGGTGGGCGGCGGCGCCCGGCTCAAGGACGGGCTGCGCGCCAAGTACCTGCGCGACGCCGAGGTCCTGGAGGCGGGGCTGGCCGCGGAACCCGACAACTCCCGCTACGTCTTCTACCTCGCCCAGACCTGGCGCGACGCCGGGGAGCCGGAGAAGTCGCTCGCCGCGTACGACCGGCGCGCGGGCATGGGCGGCTTCGCCGAGGAGGTCTTCTGCGCCCGCCTCTACGCCGCGCGGCTGGCGGAGGCGCTCGGCCGGCCGCCGGGCGAGGTCGTGGACCGCTACCTGCGCGCGCACGAGAGCCGCCCCGGGCGGGCGGAGGCCCTCGGCGACCTCGCGCGCCTGTGCCGGGTGGGCGGGGAGCGCTGGCCGCTGGCGTACCTGTTCGCGCGGCAGGCGGCGCGGATCCCGTATCCGGCGGACGTGCTGTTCGTCGAGTTCGACTGGTACGACTGGCGCGCGCTCGACGAGCTCGCGGTGGCGGCCTTCTGGGTCGGGGAGTACGAGGAGTCCGCGGACTGCGCGCAGCGGCTGCTCGCGGGCACCAAGCTCCCCGCCGACCAGCGCGAACGCGTCAGCAGGAACCTGGAGTTCGCGCGGGAGAGGATCGGCGCGAGGGGGCTCGTGGACGCCTGACCGGGCGGACGCGCGGCGCAACCGGGGGCTTGACGGCGGGAGTTGGTCCAGACCAGAGTGGGCGGCAGGGGGAGACCCCGCGTGCTTGTCGCGCCGCTCCCGCCGCACCTGGAGGCGGCGGGAGCGGTCCGAGGGGTCGGGGCCGGGTCGCGCGGCGCGTGTCTACCTTGCGGGGGGCGGCACGCGCCGCGCGGCGCGTCACAGCTCGCGGTGGACCTTCGTGTTCGACGCCTGGGCGCGGGGACGGACCACCAGGAGGTCGATGTTGACGTGGCTGGGGCGGGTCACCGCCCAGGTGATCGTGTCGGCCACGTCGTCGGCGGAGAGCGGCTGCGCCACGCCCGCGTAGACCTTGGCGGCCTTGTCGGTGTCGCCGCGGAAGCGGGTCGTGGCGAACTCCTCCGTCTTGACCATGCCGGGGGCGATCTCGATGACGCGTACGGGCTGTCCGACGATCTCCAGCCGGAGCGTCTCGGCGAGGACGCGGGCCCCGTTCTTCGCGGCGACGTAGCCGGCGCCGCCCTCGTACGTGGAGTGGCCCGCGGTGGAGGACAGCACGACCACCGTGCCGTCGCCGGACGCGGTGAGCGCCGGGAGCAGGGCCTGGGTCACATGCAGCGTGCCGATGACGTTGACCTCGTACATCGTGCGCCAGTCGGCGGGGTCGCCGGTGGCGACCGGCTCGGCGCCGAGGGCGCCGCCCGCGTTGTTGACGAGCACGTCGCAGCGGTCGAGCGAGGCCGCGAGGGCGTCGACGGCGGCCCGGTCGGTGACGTCGAGGGCGTGGGCCGAGGCGGAGTGCCCGGCCGCGCCGATCTCTGCGGCCAGGGCCTCGATGCGGTCCTTGCGGCGGGCGGTGAGGACGACGTGGTAGCCGGCCGCGGCGAGCTGCCGGGCGGTGGCCGCGCCGATGCCGCTGCTCGCGCCGGTGACTACGGCGGTTCGGGTGGCGGCCGTGCTCATGTGCGGGCTCCTCGGTCGTGGGGTGGTTCGGTCATTCGTACGGGCGGTTCCCCGCCAGCATAGGCACGGGTCAGCGACCGCGCGGCGCGTACATGATCAGGGCCATCCCGGCAAGGCACACGAGGGCGCCGACGATGTCCCAGCGGTCGGGCCGGTAGCCGTCGGCGACCGCGCCCCAGACGAGGGAACCCGCGACGAAGACACCGCCGTAAGCGGCCAGGACCCGGGCGAAGTCGCCCTGGGGCTGGAGGGTGGCCACGAAGCCGTAGAGCCCGAGGGCGACCACGCCGGCGCCGATCCAGGCCCAGCCCCGGTGCTCGCGGACCCCTTGCCAGACCAACCAGGCGCCGCCGATCTCCAGCAGGGCGGCGAGGGCGAACAGGGCGGCGGAGCGGGCGATGAGCATGGCGCAAAGGGTATGCAACGCCGGCGGGGCGGGCGGGTGCAGATGGGGGAGGCGCGCCCTCGTTCGTGTGATGGTCCGACCGGGCCGGGGTGGTGCTGGTTAGCGTTCGCGCGAGGAGGTGGTGTCGGTGCGCCGTGGTGCCGTACGCAGTGTGGTGGTGGCCGGGTTGCTGGCGCTCGGGGCGGCGGCCGGGGCGGGCGGGCTGGCGTCGGCCGTTCCGGGTGCTTCGGGTGCTTCGGGCGCTTCGGGTGCTCCGGCGGGTGCGGCGGGTGCCGCGGGGGTGCCGGGTCCTTCGGGGGAACCGGTCGCGGCCGGGTGGGCCGGGCCGGAGGCGGACGTGGCCTACCGGGGGCGGGTGTCCCTGCGCGAGGGGCGACTGCGCGTGTGGCTGGTACCGCACAACGACGGCCCGGCGGCGCTGCCCAACGCGGCGGTGCGGATCAGGCTGTCCGCCGACCTCGCCGACCGGCAGGAGCTCGCCCCGGGGTGCGTGCGCGCGGGGGTGCGCGAGGTGATGTGCGAGACGGGACCGCTGCCGCCGCACGGGCGGGGCCGGCACATCGGGATGGCGCTGCAACTGCGGGACCCGGTGGCGGAGGTGGTGCTGCGCGTGGACACGTGGTGGAACGGCGGCGCGACGGACCGGAACCTGGCGAACAACGAGCACGTGGTGCTGGCGCTGGACACAGGCGACTCGTACGCCTTCTGAGGCGCGGGGCCACGGCCTCAGGCCGGCTTCGGGTCCGTGTCCGGGCGGGCGTGGTCGGGCAGCAGCCAGGCGGCCACCGCCGTCGCGAGTTCGGCGTCGGTGGCGCGGGGCGCGTTCCAGGCGACGTATCCGTCGGGCCGCACGAGGACGCAGGCGGTACGTCCGTCCGCGCGCCAGTGCCGGTGGGCGAGCGGGGTTCCGGGCGGGGTGGCCGCGCCGGGCGGCGTGACCAGGACGAAGCCGCCCGTGCGCAGGGCTTCGTAGAGCCGCTGCCCGTGGGCGAGGGCCAGGTCGGGGGCGCGCCGGCCGGCCGGGCGGCGGGTGCCGGGCGGCGGCGGGTAGGCGATCCCGATGCCGCTGACCAGGCCAAGGGCGCGGTCCTGGACGGGTCCGAGGCGGGGGAGCAGCGCGGCGCCGAGACGGCGTGCGGTGCGGGGGGCCGGGCCGGTGGCCATGGCGGAGCGGACGATGGCGCCGCTGACGCGCAGGACGAGGCCGCCGACCGGGTGGCGTTCACGGTGGTAGCTGTCGAGGAGGCCCTCGGGGTCGGGGGTCCGGCCGTGGAGGACGGCCGCGAGCTTCCACGACAGGTTGGCGGCGTCCTGGAGGCCGGTGTTCATGCCGAGCCCGCCCGCGGGGGAGTGCACGTGCGCGGCGTCGCCCGCGAGCAGGACGCGGCCCAGGCGGTACTGGGGGACCTGGCGTTCGTCGCTCTGGAGGCGGGAGATCCAGCGGTGGCCGTGCATGCCGTGGTCGGTGCCGAGGGCGGTGCGGGCGATGGCGCGCAGCTCGTCGAGGTCGACGGGATCGCCGGGGGCGGGGGCCGGGGTCCCGGCGCGTTCGCGGCGCCAGCCGATGGCGCGGTACCAGCCGTCCCCGAAGGGCACGAGGAAGGCGAAGGCGTCGTCCGTGCCGTTGACGGTGAGGAGCTCGGCGGGCGGGTCGGTCAGCCGCACGTCGGCCAGGATCATCGAGCGGACGACGGCGTGGCCGGGGAAGGGGAGGCCGAGGGCGTCGCGGACGGCGGAGCGGACCCCGTCGGCGCCGACGACGTGGCGGGCGTGGAGGGTGGTCAGGGCGCCGGCGGCGGTACGGACGGCCAGGGTGACGGAGGCGGAGTCCGAGTCCTGCTGGAGTCCTACGAACTGACAGTCGTACCGGATGTCCACACCTGTGGACAGCGCGCGGCGCTCCAGGAGTTTCTCTGTCTCATATTGAGGGGTGATGAGGACGAACGGATAGCGGGTGTTGAGGCGTTGGAGGGAGAGGGCCATGCCACCGAAGGGGCTGATGCGGTCGATCCGCCGGCCGCGGGCGACGAGTTCGTCGGCGAGTCCGCGCGCGTCGAGCAGTTCGAGGGTGCGGGCGTGCACGGCGAAGGCGCGGGTGAGGTTGGCGGCCGTGCGGGGTCGGCGTTCGAGCACGGTGACGGAGAGTCCGGCGGCGGCGAGGTCCCCGGCCAGGAGCAGGCCGGTGGGCCCGGCGCCCACGACGGCGACATCGAGCGGTTCCTCTGCAACGGTGGTCATGCCCCGGCAGTCTGCCAGCCGGGGCCCTCCCCGGCCCGGAACCGGGCGGAACCGGTCCCCGGCCCCGTCCCGCGCGACGCGTCGGCCGGGCGGGGCGCGGGGGCGCCGCGCCGCGGGGCGTCGCGCCAGGCCGCGCTCGACGTTCAGGCGCTGCTTGGCGCAGGTGCTGCTTGACGTCCAGGCGCCGCTCGGCGCTCAGGCGCCGCTCGGCGCTCCGCCGGTGCCCGCCGCGCCGGCCGTGCCGAATTCGACGAGGGCCTCGTCGACGATCCGCTCCAGACGGGCGTGGTGGGCGCCGCGCCAGTAGACGCGCTCGCAGTCGGTGCACTGCGCGAACACGTCGTAGGAGCGGTGCGTGCCGTGTTCCAGGCGATCGCCCACGCTGTCCTTGTCCGCCTCCTGGAGGGGGCCGTTGCATGCCGTGCAGCGGGTCCAGGGCGTGAGGACGGGTGCGAAGCGGCCGAGGATGTCGCGGAGCTGCTCGTCCGGGTTGTCGCTGTAGACGTACGCGCCGGCGAAGATCTCGCGGCGGCGCAGCAGTCCGCGGTCACGGGAGAGCAGCACGCGCTGTTCGGCGGCGGAGCGGGTGGCGAGGGCCGGGTCGCCGATGTCCTCGTTCTCGTACGCGGCGTCGACGCCGAGCAGGCGCAACCGCCGGGCGAGGGTGCCCAGGTGGACGTCGAGGAGGAAGCGGAGCGGAGCGCCGGGGACGTGCTGGGGGCGGTCGACCCCGAACACCTCGACGCACTGGCCGTCCTGGGGCACGTAGGAGACGGGCACCTCCCGCCCGTCGACGACCAGCCGGCCGACCTCGGTGAGCGGAACACCGGTCGACTCGACGACGTGCCCCAGGCTGGACGCACCGTCGGTCGCGGTCGGTACGCGCTCGCCGCGGCGGCTGGGCGACGCGAACAGGCGCAGGTCGGGGGCGAGGGTGAGCTGAATACCGGGTCCGTTCACGCTGCCAGCATGCCACTGCCGGACCCCTGCCCGCGGCCGTATTATCCCGCCGCGCCCGCCGGCCGCGCCGCCCCGGGCAGGGGGTGGTGCCAGTCGTTGCTGGGATGGGGGACTCCCGGCGGGTACTCGAAGTCCACCGGGCCCAGGCAGGTGAAGCCCGCCCGGCGGCACACCGCGTTGGAAGCCGCGTGGTCCGTGCCCGGGAAGGCGTGGACGGCTTCGCGGGTGCCGTGCTCGCGGAGGTGCGCGAGCAGCTCCGCCAGCGCCGCCACCGCCAGGCCCCGGCCCTGGAACTCCGGGAGGATCCCCCAGCCGCTCTCGTACACCGGCCCGCCCCGCCACTCCCGTTCCCAGAAGCCGATCGACCCGACCGGCTCCCCGCTCCCGTCCGGCGCCACCAGGTCCACGCGGAACATCCGCCCGGCCCCGGGCTCCCGCGCGCTCAGGGCCTCGTACCGCCGCTGCCGGTCGAGGAGCTTGGGCTCGCTCTCCGGTCCGCCCAGGTACGTCGTCATCTCGGCCGCGTTCTTCCGCCGCAGCAGCCAGAAGTCCTCCGGCCCCCACGGCGTCAGCCGCACCGCACCCCGTGTCCGCACCATGCCCGGGACCCTACCGCCGGCGCTGCCGCCGGCGGTCAGCTCCGCTGGAAGAACTCCACCTCCGCGAGGGCGAGGTGGCGGCCCTGGGCGGCCCCCGCCGGTTCGGCGAGGGTCAGGCGGATCGTCACGGCGTCGCTGACGCCGGTGGGGAAGGTCTGGGGTCCGGGCTTGTCGCTCAGCACGAGCTTCCTGTGGACCTGCCGGCCGTCCCGGGCCGTCACCTCCATGTCGATCCGCAGCGCACGTCCCTGCTTCGCGTACTCCTCGGGCGCGGACGAGGCGCCGTTGGTGACGATCACATCGACCAGGCGGAACGGCTTGGCGAAGGTGTACGTCACCGAGGCGCCGGCGCCGGGCGCGCCCCAGTAGCGGTTGCTGAGCCCGTCCGTGCCGTGGACCGCCGGGTGGCCGGGCACCTCGGCGCTCGCCTCGACGCGGGTCGCGGTCACCGGCTTGGCCTTGGAGAGCTTGTCCCGGGTGTCCTCCAGCAGGTGGCGTCCGGCCGGCAGCAGCAGGAAGCCGACCGCGCACAGGGCCAGCACCACGGTCAGGACCACCAGGAAGCGCACCAGCCGGCCGGAGCCCGCGCGGGTCCGGCGGCGGAACGGCCAGACCGTGCGCCACCACGGCAGGGCGGCCGGTGCGGCGGCGGGAGCCAGGGGCGCCGCGCAGCGGCGGCAGAAGCGGCGCTCGGGCGGGTTGGGCGTTCCGCAGGCGGGGCACGGCAGCCCGGCCGTGTCGTCGTCGCTCACCGCGGGACGGCGTACGACGGGTCGCGCCGCAGCGGCCTTCGCGGGTAGGACGGGCTGGGGTGCGACTGCCGCCGGTGCGGGTGCCGCCGGGGCGACTGCCGCGGGGGCGGCGGGCGGTACGGCGGGGGGCGCGGGGGTGGCCGGCCTCGCCGCTGCCGCCGGGGCGGCGGGCGGTACGGAAGCGGCCGGCCTCGTCGCGCGGGGCCCGGGGGTGGCCCGGGGGGCGGCGGATCCGGTGCCGGTGCCGGACTCCGTGCCGGTGCGCGGAGCCGTGCCCGAGCGGGTACCTGTGCCGGTGCCTGGCCCCGTACCGGTGCCCGTGCCCGTGCCTGGCCCCGTGCCGGTACCTGTGCCGGTGCCTGGCCCCGTACCGGTGCCCGTGCCCGTGCCTGGCCCCGTGCCGGTACCCGTGCCCGTGCCCGTGCCGGTACCCGTACCCGTACCCGGCCCCGTGCCGGTACCTGTGCCCGTGCCGGTACGCGGACCCGTGCCGGTGCGCGGCTCCGGGCCGGTAGCGGTGCCCGCCTGTGGCCCGGGCGCCGTTCTCGCACGCGCCCCCGTGGGCCCGCCGCTACCCGTGCCGGGACCCGGGGCGGGGTCCGTGCCGGGACCCGGCGCGGGGTCCGTGCCGGTCCCCGCCCCGCTCCCCGGACCGGGGTGCTGGCCGGCCCCCGCCTCGGGAGCCGTGCCGGGGCCTGTTCCCGGGGCCGTGCCGGGACCCGTACGGGCCCCCGCTACGGGAGCCGTGCCGCCTCCCGTACGGGGCCCCGCCGTCGGAGCCGGGTCGGTGCCGGCCCCCGGCCCCGTGACGGGGCCCGTGTTCGGGACGGGTGCGGGGGGCGGGGGTGCGGTCGGGGGGGAGTCCGACCAGCCCAGGTAGCCGCCGCAGTTGCCGCAGAAGTCGTCCGTCGGGCCGTTGGACGCCCCGCACACGGGACACGCTCGCACCGCCGTCATCTCCCCTCCTCCCCGGGCGGTCCCGTCAGGACCTCCACCCGGCAGACCGTGTGCACGGGGCACAGGGTGCGCACCAGCGCGCGGACCCGGTCCGCGTCCACCGCGGGCGCCCCTCCCCCCGGAGTCGCCCACACCCGTACCAGGGCCTCCTCGTCCGCAGGCGGGGGCAGGTCGGCGCCGGCCGTACGGGACCAGGTGGCCCCGCCGTCACCGCTGACCTCCGCCGACACGCCCAGCACCAGCCGCAGGGCGTCGACCAGGCCCCGCCGGGTGCCGCGCCGGCGGTGCAGTTCCACGGCGCGGGCCACCGCCTCGCGCCGCAGCTCGACCGGCCACCGGGCGTCGTCGACCACACCGACCCAGGAGGCCAGCCAGGGCAGGAAGTCGGCCGGGGCCAGCCGCGGGTCGAAGTAGGCGGGCAGGTTGTCGAGGGTGGCGAACACCGGGGCCAGGACCGTGTCCAGCCCCGCCGTGAACCGTTGCGCGAAGTCGTCGTCGGCGTACAGCGCGGGCAGCTGGTCGCCGATCGGGTGCCGGCTCGGCAGGCCCGGTACCGCGGCCCGGCTCATCCGTGCACCCCCGGCTGCGGCGCCGTCACGACGACCTGGTGCTGGTACGAGAAGACCAGCGCGCCCGCGCCGATGTCGATCCGGTCGACGGGTGCGCCGCGCCGCCCGGTGATCGGGTCGGCGGCGAACAGGCGGATCTCCTCCACCAGGACGTCCCCGATGGCGCGTTGCAGTACGCCGAACACCTCGCCGTACTGCACCGGCCGCCCGAACGGCCAGCCGGCGCCGTCGGGGCCGCCGTGCAGCGGGTCGAGGTGCCGGAACAGCGCCGCGAGCGCCGCGTCGCGCACGCGGTCGGCGTCCGTGGGGGGCGCCGACAGCCGGGCGACCACGGTGACGCCCTGGTAGACGGGCGGCTGGACGGCGAGGCGCGTGCCGATCAGGCGCCGCTCGTCGAGGGCCGC
Organism: Streptomyces sp. NPDC058662; assembly: GCF_042716255.1. NCBI lineage: Bacteria > Bacillati > Actinomycetota > Actinomycetes > Kitasatosporales > Streptomycetaceae > Streptomyces > Streptomyces sp. NPDC058662. The sequence continues at coordinate 20,386 of NZ_JBHXRU010000090.1, forward strand.
GGTGATCGCGGCCAGCACCTGGTCGGAGGGGATCAGCTGCTCGAAGCGGAGCCGGTCGCCCTCGTCGGCCACCGCGTCCGGGACCACCAGGACCCGTACCGCGCCCGCCCCGCCCCCGCCGCTCGCGTCCGCGGCGGGCAGGCAGCGGACCCGGCGCACCGAGGGCGCCGCCCGCCGGGCGATGATCTCGTAGTCCTCGGCGGTCACCGCGCGCTCCTGGGTGCGCAGTGTCTGCGGTGCCCGGAGTTTCGCGTTGTCGACGGTCTCGCCGGCGACTCCGCCGCGCGCCGCCTCCCGGTTGCCGACCCGGGCGATGTACGGGACGGAGCTGCGCAGGACGGAGATCGCGCCGCGGGAGACGTTGCCCGCCGGGCCGCCCCCGGTGCGGTAGCGGGCCACCCGGACCTGGGCGCCCTTGGGCGGTACGGCACCGCAGGGGCGCAGGGTGCCGTCCGCCTCCCGCAGCACCGGCGCGAACGCGAACTCGCCGGTGGCGGCGTCCACGCGCACGTGCCGGTCGTCGGGCCCCGAGCGGCCGAAGTGGTCCACCACGTCCCAGCGCTGCCACCCGTCGGGGGAGGACACCTCCACCACCGGGGGCTCGCCGTCGAGGAGCACGGGCGGGCGGCCGACCCGGAACGTCTGCCCGGCCACCCCCTCCGACGCACCGAGCGGTACGTCGGTCACCCGCTCGGCGTGCTCCACGGCCATCGTGGCGCCCACGGTGAAGACGGCGGCCTCGCGCACGGTCGGGGAGTCGGAGTAGAACGGCTGGCCGGGCTCGGCCTCGGTGACCCGGCAGCGCAGCCAGCCCGCGCGGGTCCCGCTGATCACCGACGCCGTGTGCCCGGCCGGTACGTGGACGATGACCTCGCCGGGCCGGTTGAGTCCGCCGGTGCTGTCGGAGCCGGTCTCGCAGAGCTGCCAGCGGCCGCCGTCCCAGGCCTCCCACACCAGCGGGGGCTGGCGCGGGTCGACGCCGACGCCCTCGACGCGGCTGTCCAGGCGCACCGCGACCACGCAGCGCGGCACCGCCGTCGGGAGCCCGAACAGCAGGGCGTCGCCGGGCTCGGGGGTCGCCTGGAAGCACGGTGTGTCGCGGCCCTCGGCGAGCGCGCCGGTCCGGTCCGTCAACTCACCGGTGCGCGGAGCGGTGACCAGCCGGATCAACTCGCTCGGCAGGATCCGCAGTTCGTCGGTGGTGGCGAAGACCGCCGCCTCCTCGGTCTCGCCCGCGGCGGTGGTCACCTCGGTGCCCGCCGGCAGCGTCACCGTTTCGGGCTGCGGGGCCGACAGCCAGAAGTCGACGTCGGCGACGGCGGCCGAGGGCGGGTACAACCGGATGCCCAGCAGGTCGAGGAAGGCCAGGTAGTTCTTGTCGGGCACCCGGTTCAGCCGGTACAGCAGCTGGTCGACGAGGTAGGCGAACGTCTCGATGAGTGTGACGCCCGGGTCGGAGACGTTGTGGTCGGTCCACTCCGGCGCGCGCTGCTGCACGTACCGCTTCGCCTCGTCGACGAGTTGCTGGAACCGACGGTCGTCCAAATTGGGGGAGGGCAGGGCCATCAGTCGGCGACCGTTTCCTCGGCCCCCTCCTCGGAGGGGATCGTGTAGAAGGGGAAGACCAGGTTGCGCCGGTCGTTGGTGGTGCGCACCGTGTAGTGCACATCGATGTAGAGGGTTCCCGCGTCCACGGAGTCGAAGGCCACGACGACCTCGTCGACCGCGATACGGGGCTCCCACCGCTCCAGGGCCTCGCGCACCTGCTGGGCGACCCGCCCGGCGGTGTCGCCGTCGCCGGGGGCGAAGACGTACTCGTGGATGCCGCAGCCGAATTCGGGCCGCATCGGCCGCTCGCCGGGCGCGGTGCCCAGGACGAGCCGGATGGCCTCCTCCAGCTCCCGTTCCCGCTCGACCATGGCGATCCCGCCGGTCGGTCCGACGCGCAGGGGGAACGCCCAGCCGCGTCCGATGAACCGGTCGCTCATCACACGCCTCCGATCAGGACGGTGGCGGCGCCGGTCAGGACCATCGCGCCGCACGCGGTCCGGTCGCGGGCCCGCGCGGCGGGCAGCCCGCCGACGAGGACCGCGCCCGCCGCGGGCCCGGTCGGGACGGGCAGGATCACGTTGGCCGGTCCCAGGGCCGCGTGCGGCCCCATCGGGCAGACGTGCAGGCTGCCCGTGACGGCGGCGGGGAGCCCGCCGATGAGCACCGTCGCCACCCGCGGGGCGGCCCCGGGCGGCGGGGTGGCGATCCGGCCGCCGTGGTCGGTGGGGTCGCCGGTACGGGCTGCGGCTGGCATCGGGTCTCCTCGGGGAAGGCGGTCGTGGCACAAGGGGCGGGGGACGGGGGCGGTCTCACGGCGGCGGTCTCACGGGGTCGGCGGGGCGCGGGGCTCAGTTGATGCGGACGAGTCGGGCCTTGAGGACGGCGAGCAGGCCGCCGTCGACGGTGACCTCGGCGGTTCCGGCCACCTTGACCGACCGGCCGCCGATGCTGACCCCGGCGGTGCCGTCGATGTCCACCTGGCGGCCGGTCACCTTCACGGTGCCCCGGCCGGCGTCCAGGGTGATGCCGTCCCGGTCCATCACGACGGAGGTCAGCGGCTGCTTGCGGCCCGCGTACACGGTGAGTTCGATCCGGTCCCCGCGGTCGTCCATGCGTACTTCGAGCCGCTCGTCGCCGGTCACCAGCCGCAGTCCGGAGGGGCCCGGCGCCGCCGCGTCCAGCAGCTCGACCCGGTGGCCCGAACGAGACACGACCGAGCGGCGGTTGACCTTGCCGCTCGTCCTGTCGACCAGGGGCACGTCATGCGGTGAGGGCTGGTCGACGCCGTTGTAGAGGCCGCCGATGACGTACGGGCTGTCGAGGAGCCCCTGGTCGAAGCCGACCAGTACCTCGTCGTTGACCTCGGGGCTCACCACGCCGCCGCCGCCCGTGCCGCCCCACTGCACGGTGCGCACCCAGTCGCTGACGTAGGTGTCGTCCAGCCAGGGGAACTTCAGGCGGACCGCGCCGCGCTGGGAGCCGTTCGGCTCGCGCACGTCCGTCACCACACCGGTCGCCAGACCCGGGATGCGCGGGCCGCGCCCCGGCGCGTTGGCGCCGGTCACCAGGCCGGTCAGGGAGCGGTCCGGGCTGGCGCTGACCCACACGGTGGTCCGGTAGCCGCCGTGCGGCTCCAGCACGTGCTGCACGGCCGTCGCCGTGTACCGGCCGGAGAACGCCTGCCCCACGTTGCCGAGGGCCACCGGCTTGCCCGCCCGGAGCAGCGGGTTGCCCTCGGCCACCGCCTCCAACTCGCCGAAGCCGGAGCTGATCTGGGCCGCCGCCGCGCTCGCGACGGCCGTCGTCTCGGCCTGCGTCCGGTAGGAGGTGTCGGTGACCGCCACGGCCGACTTCCCGAACCGGGCCGCGAACGCCGGATTGAGGCCCGGCACCACGGTGTCGCTGATGACGGACGGCTGCTCGGCGACCAGGGGCCGCTTGGTGGTCACGTCCCAGCCGCGCACTTGGACCTTCGAGGCACCGTCCGCGGCCGACAGCGCGGCGCGCAGCGCCAGCAGGTTCCGCCCGTACTCCAGGACCATCGGGTCGCGCGTCGCCGACGTCGTCGGGGCGGGCGCCCCGGACGCCTTCGCCGGCCGGGTGAACTGGAGTACGCCCTGGTCGTCGACGCGCACCCGCGCGCCGCTCTCCCCGGCGAGGAACTGCAGGAAGTCCCAGTCGGAGACGTTCGCCTGGGACAGCTGCGCGTAGGTCACCGGCGCGGCCTCCACCTTCCCGACGGCCAGTCCCGCTCCGGCGGCCACCTTGCGGACGATGGCGGCGGCCGTCATGTTCCGGTACGCGACGACCTTGCGGCCGCGCTGGAGGCGGTGGGCCTTGGAGTAGGCGCGGACGACGGTGAACGAGCCCGTGCGGTCCCGGTCGATCTCCAGGGCCGTGACCTCGCCGTTGAACAGCCGCTGCCGCGCCTGTCCCTTGACCGTCATCACCGACACCCGCAGCGGGCTGCCGATGGTGATGCCGGTCGCGCGCAGGAACTCGTGGTCGGGGTCGCGGTAGGTGAGGACCGCGGTGTCCGGCAGCGCCACGTTCTCGTCCACCACGCAGCTCACCAGCTGCGCCGCCCAGACGGGCGGCAGTTCACCGGGTGCCTCGATGATCGGGTCGGCCGCGAACGAGCGGCCCCCGGATACGGACGGGCTCATCGCTGTCCCTCCTCGTCCTCGCCGTAGGGCGCGTCCCGCAGCCCCGGCACCATCAGCTCGGTGCCCGGGGCGAGCGCCATCGGGTCGTCGATGCCGTTGGCCTCTGCGATGGCCCGCCACGCCGTCGCGTCCCCGTACTCGCGCCAGGCCAGCATCGCCAGACTGTCGCCCGCCACCACCAGGTGGGTGCTGCGGGCGGTGCGGGCTCCGGAGGTCGGGTTCTGGCCGGCCGGGTCGACGCTCGCCTCCTCGATGGACAGCGAGCAGGTGGCCCGCAGCGGCTTGCCGTCCACGTCGAAGAGCGTGTACGAGACCGACAGGTTCGACAGGACCCCGTCGAACGAGGTCGTCCGCGCGCTGCCCCACTCGAAGCGCACCCAGGGACTCGCCGGCTTCTTGCGTCCGAGGCTGGCCGGAGTCGGCACGCACGCCTTCATCAGCTTCTCCACGGCCTGCTCCACCGAGTTGTCGTGGGTGGCGGTGGCGTCGAGGAACACCTCCAGGCTCAGGGTGCGCGGCCCGCTGCCCACGAACTCGGGCAGTGCCGACTGCCCCGCCATCCGGGACGGCGACCGCCGCCACTCGGTGGTCTTGCCCAGTTGCAGGGTCGACGGGTTGAACTGCAGGTCGAGCTTGGCGATCGTTCCGCCGGGCTTGGCCCCGACCGAGGCGGGGGGCTCCTTGAGGGTGAGCTGGGCCCGGGCGCGGCCGGCACGTGCCGATGAGGCCATGGCGTGGACTCCCTTTCCGGAGCGGCGAGGAGGACGGGGGCGGGTGGCTGGCAAGGAGGAGCGGGCGGCGCGGAGGAGGGGCGGTCAGGAGGGCAGCAGGCCCGCGTGGGCGATCTCCAGGGTCTCCACCGCGGCCTGGGACTGGGCGGGGTCGAACGACGGGCCCTGCCAGCGCACCGGGACGATCCCGAACACCTGCCAGCTGATGATCCGGCTCAGGTCCGGGCGCAGCGCCACGATCTCGCCGTCCTTGGGCTCGACCCGCCGCAGCGTCTCGTCCAGCCAGCGGCCGATCTTCGCCGTGTCGGCGGTGACGGGCCGGGTCAGGGTGATGTTCGACCAGGTCACCCGCCCCGGCAGCTGCCAGGTGAAGCCGTTGTTGCCGCCCTCGGCGTAGCTCTCCATCTCGACCTCGGCGCCCATGCCGGAGCAGGTGTGGAAGGCGCCCAGGTCGTTGCCCCCGATCGCCAGCCGGAAGAAAACGCTGCTCGCGAAGATGTTGTCCGTCATCGGTCCGTCGTCCGTTCCTCGTTCGTCCCTGCTCGTTCGTCCCGGTTCTCAGCGGCGGCCGTCGAAGGGCCTGCCCGCGCGTTCGCGGCCGCGCCGTAACTCGGTGCGCAGCAGGCGGGCCACCGGGTCGAGCAGACGCCGCGCCAGATCGTCGAGATCCAGGTCGCCGCCCTGCTGCGCCGCGTCCCGCGGATCCCGGGACCGGGCGGGCGCCGCGGCGCCCTGCACGGCGGCCGGGCGGAAGGCGCCCGTGTCGCGCTGCACCGGTGGCGGGCCCGCCCGGTGGGTGCCGGCCGGGGGCGCGGATCCGGGCGCTCCCGGCGTCGCGGCGGCCTCCGGTCGGGGGGGCCGCACCACGGGTACGGGCCGCGCCGACGAGGCGGCCGGGGCCGGCTGCACCA
>NZ_JBHXRU010000091.1:0-26105 GCF_042716255.1 Streptomyces sp. NPDC058662
CAGGGCCGCCGCCAGGGCGTCGTGTCCGTCACCGGGCCGCCGGCCCGTCATGGGCCGGCCGGCCCGGCCCGCCGTCGGGGGAGGGCAGGGCCCACCAGGCGGCGAGTCCGATGATCACTCCGGTCAGGACGGTGGACGGCCCGCCGATGTCCGCGTAGAGGAAGTCGGTCAGCTGCCAGGCCAGGAGGCCGACCGCGATGAGCCCGCAGTCCCGGATCCGGCCCTCGGCCCCGGAGGCTTTCGCGCGGACGGACCGGCGGACGCCCGCGACCAGCAGGGCCGCCCAGCCTCCCGCCAGCGCGGTCAGCCCGATCAGCCCCTGTTCGCTCAGGATCAGCAGGTACATGTTGTGCGGGGACAGCAGCGGCTGGCGGACGTACGCCTGGCCCGCGCCCGCGGTGTCGCTGCCGGAGGACAGGCCGAGCGAGGAGTGGCCGTCACGGTGCGCCGGGAAGCCCTTGAGTCCCACTCCGGCCGCCGGCCGCTCCCGCCACATCGACTCGGCGGCGGCCCACATCGTGTAGCGGTCGGTCACCGACTGGTCGGGCGCGCTGGAGACCTGGGTGATGGACGTGAGCCGCTCCGCGACCATCTCGGAGCCGACCCCGAGCCCGCCCACCAGCACGACCCCGGCGGCGGCCAGCGCCAGCAGCACCCGCAGCGCCCGGCGGATCCCGGCCATCACCATCACCAGCACCGCGGCGCAGAGCGTGGCGATCCACGCGCCCCGGCTGAACGACAGCACGAGCGGGACCACCAGTGCCAGGGCCGCGCCCCCGGCGGCCTGCCGGACCCGGCGCGCCGAGCCGGGTGCCAGCGCCACCGCGGCCGCCACGACCAGCCCGTACGCCACCACCGTGGCCATGCCCATGACGTCGCCGGGTCCGAAGGTGCCCACGGCGCGGATGTCCTCGCCCTGGTACGAGGCCCCGGTGCCGGTGGCGTACTGCACCACGCCCACCGCGCCCTGCACGAGCGCCAGGACCACGAAACACCCCGCGGCGATCCGGAACTCCCCGGCGTCGCGCACCAGCAGCACCACGGCCGCCGGCACCAGCACGAAGACCTGCAGGTACCGCACGAAGCCGGGGAGGGCCGCGTACGGGTCGCCCGCGGTCACCGTCGCCACGGCGAGCCCCACGGCCGGCATCCCGAGCACGAGCACGCCGAGCGGGGTCAGCGCCCGCGTCCGACCGCGCAGCGCCCGCAGCGCGCAGACGAGCACCAGCAGCAGCGAGGCCGCGTCGGCCGGGCCGACCTTGCCCGAGGCGGTCGCGTCCCCCGCGGGCAGCGGGGCGAGGAGGAAGAGCACGGTGGCGGCGAGCGGCAGCAGCGGCCAGTGCCGGCGCAGCAGGACCGCCGGGTCGGGGCGGCCGCCCTCCTTCCCCCAGGGGGAGAGGGGTAGGGCGAGGGCCATCAGCTGCCCCCCAGCCGGAACCGGAAGAAGGAGGCCGCTGTGCGGGCCAGGATCCACAGGTCCTGCCACAGCGACCAGGTGTCGATGTAGTGGTTGTCGAAGCGGGCCCGGTCCTCGATGGAGGTGTCCCCGCGCAGGCCGTTGATCTGGGCGAGGCCCGTGATGCCGACGGGCATCCGGTGGCGGGCCTCGTAGCCGGGGTGCACGGTGGAGAACTTGGCGACGAAGAAGGGCCGCTCGGGGCGCGGGCCGACCAGGCTCATGTCGCCCCGGACCACGTTCCACAGCTGCGGCAGCTCGTCCAGCGAGGACTTGCGCAGGAAGGAGCCGACCGCGCTCATGCCCCGGTCGCCCGCCACCGTCCAGCGGGTGGCGGCCTCGTGGGCGTCGGCGCGCAGGGTGCGGAACTTCAGCAGGGTGAACGGGCGCCCGTACAGTCCGATGCGCTCCTGCCGGAAGATCACCCCGGGCCCGTCGCACAGCCGGACGGCGAGGGCGCAGGCCCCCATCACGGGCGCGGCGGCGACCAGCGCGACCAGCGCCAGCACGGCGTCGATGACCCGCTTGGCCCAGCGCTCGGCCGGCCGGGCCGGGCGCGGCAGCAGCGGCTGTACGGCGTACCCCCACAGCTGGTCGGCGGGCTGCGCCACCCGCATGCCGGTGACCTTGGCGGTGCCGGCCGGGTCGGCGAGCCAGAGCCGGCAGCCGTGGTCGTGGAAGAGCCGGACCAGGGAGGCGGTGCGCTCGTCGGCCTCCGGCGGGCGGGTGAAGACCGCGTGCCGCACGGAGTTCTGGATGACCGCGCGCCGGATGTCCTCGTGGGTGGTGAGGACCGGCAGGGCGCTGTCGCCGGTCGTGCCGCCGCCCCCGTCGGCGGTGTCGGCGAGCCCGACCGGACGCAGTCCGTACTCGGGGCGGCTGTGCAGGGCGACGGCCACCGCGCCCGTACCGGCGCCGGGTCCCACGACGAGGGCCGAGGCCGGTCTGCGGACGGCGCCGCGGCGGGCGAACTGGTTGACGAGGCCGCGTCCCGCGCAGGCCATGAGGACCTGGAGGCAGACGGCGGTGAGCAGCGTGCTCCAGCCCAGCGCCCGGCCGGGGTCGACGGCGGCCACGACGGCGGCGGCCCCGCACCACAGGACGGCGGACCGGCCGGCCAGCGCGGGCAGTTCGCGCAGCGCGGAGGGCGCGAGCCTCGGCCGGTACAGCCCGGCCTGCGCGTGCAGGGCGGCGAGCAGCACGGCTGCGGGCGCGGCGGCCACGGCCGGCAGGGCCGGGCCGGGCAGGGCGGCCGCGGTGAGGACGGCGGCCAGGACGTCGGCGGTGAGCAGCGGGAGCAGCCCCGTCGTGCTGCCGTGGCGGCGCAGCCGGTGCGGGCGTACGGCCTGCCGGGACGGGTCGGCCCGGGGGCCGCGCGGCGGGTGGATCGCGGTCGCGGACCGGCGGGCCGTCGCCTGGGGCGAGGGCGCGAAGGCGCTGCCGCTTGCAGGCCCGGTACCGCCCTGCCCGGTGTGCCGGGCGGGTGCGCTGTCCATCGTCATCGGCTGATGCGCTCCTGGTTCAAGGGCCGGGGCCTGCCCAGCAGTTCGTGGTACAGACCGGTGACCGCGTCCGTGGTCCGCCGCACGTCGAGGTCGGTCCGGGCGTGCTGCCGGGCCTGCTCCCCGAGTTCGGTGAGCAGCCGCGGCTCGGCGAGCAGCCGTCCCAGGGCCTTGGCGAGGGCCGTCGGGTCCTCCGGCGGCACCAGGCAGAGCCGCTGCCGGCCGGGCGGCAGGCTCTCCCGGGCACCGCTGACGTCGGAGAGCAGGACCGGACGGCCACTGGCCATGGCTTCCAGCGGGGCGAGCGCCATGCCTTCCCACCGCGACGGCAGTACAACGAGATCGGCGGCCCGAAGCCACGGTCGGATGTCGGGGGCGGCGCCCGCGAAGTGCACCCCGGGCGGGGCGGTGCGGCGCAGCCGTTCGGTGTCGGGGCCGTCGCCGACGAGTGCCAGACGCGCCCCGGGGACGGTGCCCAGGACCTCCGGCCAGGCCCGCAGCAGGATGTCCTGGCCCTTCTGCTGGCAGAGCCGGCCCACGCAGACGGCGAGCGGGCCGTCACCGTGGAAGGGGGTGGGCAGGGCCAGTTCGGCGCGGGCCGCGGCGCGGTCCCGCGCGGGGTCTCCCGTACCGGGTCGGAAGTGGTCGAGGTCCACGCCGTTGCGGATCACCGACCAGTGGGCCGCGATCCCCTCGGACTCGCCGGCGCGGCGCTCGGCCTCGCTGACGCAGAGCACCCGGTCGGCCCAGCGGGCTCCGTAGCGCTCCCAGCGCAGCGCGAGGGCGCCGGTGGCGCCGGCGACGGCGTCGAAGGACCAGGCGTGGGGCTGGAAGACGGTGGGTACGGTCCCGCGGACGGCGAGCCGCCCGGCCAGTCCGGCCTTGGCGCTGTGCGCGTGCAGCAGGTCGGGGCGGACCCGGGCGACGATCCGTCGGGCGCCGAGGACTTCGGCGGGCAGCCCCGGTCCGGGGGCGCGACCGGCGCGCCAGGTGAGCACGTCGGCTCCGGCGGCGCGGGCGGCGTCGGCGAGTGTGCCGTCGCGCGGACAGCCCACGACGGGGCGCAGGCCGGAGGCGACCTGCGCGCGGACGAGGTCGACGACGACACGGGCGACGCCGCCCTCCACGGGCTGGACCAGGTGGAGGACGGTGAGGGGCGGTGCCGGCGGAGGTGGTGCGGTCACGGAGTGGTCCCTGCGTTCAGCGGCGCGCGTCTGTCCGAACGAAGAGCACACCGAGGAAATGACCCTGACGTTCGCCCGTGGACCTGGAACGCAGGCCGCGGGCACCCCCGGACAGAGCGGGACGCAGGTCGAACACGTCCGCGCCATATCCGAGACTATTCATATGTTCGGGCTGTCGCACGAACGAGTGAGTTCCGAATTCCGTGATCACGGAATTCACCTCGATCCGGGTGGAGTTGCAGGTGTCCGGGTTCTCGTCGACCTCGCTGCAGAACACACCCAAGACGCCCTCTCCATTACGATCAAGGGGACAAAACAGGAGTGCACTTTGTCAGAAATCGGGCCGGAAATCACGCCGGACTCGCTCGTACGGCCTTTTGGGCGATAACACGCACCCTTGAAGCGGGCGGGTCGTTATCCGGTGCACCTTGTTCGAACCGAAAAGAATGCGCCCCGCCCCCGCACATGCCGGGTGCGGCAGGGCGGCGAACGGGTCGCGGGCGGGCCTCCGGGCGCCCCCGCCCCGCCGGGCCCCTCGTCACGGCCGCCTCCGTGTGAACGCGTGAACGTCAACCGCGCCCACCGAAACGGCGGCATCCGGGTGAAGCCACGCAACCCGAGCGGGGGGCAGGCCGTTGATCCGGGTGCTCCAGCACCGGGCAATCCTGCAAAAAAGGGACGACAATGATCAAGAAGATGATGGCCACGGCAGCGGTCGCGGCCTCGGTCGTGGGCATGGGTGCCGCCATGGCGCCGCAGGCGATGGCCATCGGGAACGACAACGGCATCAACACCGTCAACGGCAACGGTGCCTCGCAGATCTACGGCAACCAGGCCACGTACGGGCACATGAGCCCGCAGATGGCGCTGATCCAGGGCTCCTTCAACAAGCCCTGCATCGCCCTGCCCGCCAAGGCCAACGTGCAGTCCGTGCTCGCCCTGGTCAACGTCGGCGTCCAGGACATCCCCGTCCTGTCCAGCCCGCAGAACCAGCAGTGCACCGAGAACTCCACGCAGGCCAAGGGCGACGAGGCCCTCTCGCACATCCTCAGCAACATCCCGGTGCTGTCCGGCAACGTCTCCCAGGGCAGCTGACCGGAGTCTGCCAGCGAGGCCGCCGCACCTTCGGGTCGCGGCGGCCTCGCCGCGTATGAGGTCGTCGGACCGCGGGCCCGCGAGGCCCCGGATACCGGATACCGGTCGCCGGCAATAGCGATACCGATGCGCCGGCCGCACAGAATTGCGGCCCGGCATCGGGGTGAATAGCCGGCGGGCCGACGAAAATACGCGGTTTCTTTTCTCCGGGCCACTCGTTGTTGATTTCGCAGTGGATACGCCTCTGCGGGAAGGATCGAAATCAAATGAAGTACAAGAAGGCAGTGGTGCTGGCCGCCGGCGCGCTGATGGCCGCCGGTGCAGCCTCCCCCGCCATGGCCGACGCCGACGCCGCGGGCGCTGCCGTCGGTTCCCCCGGTGTCCTCTCCGGCAACCTGCTCCAGGTCCCGGTGCACGTCCCGGTCAACGTCTGCGGCAACACCGTGAACGTGATCGCGCTGCTGAACCCGGCGTTCGGCAACACCTGCGTCAACGCCTGACGAAGCGCTTGTGCCCGCAAGGGCAAACCTCCTCGGGGTGGCCTCGGAGTGCACGGCGGTGCACTTCGGGGCCACCTTCGATTCGCCACCGGCCAGCGCCGGTAGACAGGGAAGGACCCATGCGACAGGTACTGAGCCGACAGGTACTGGGCAAGGGGATGCTCACGGCGGCAGCCGCGTCGAGCCTGCTGTCGATCGCGACGGGTGCGGCCTACGCGCACCCCGGCGCGACGTCCGAGGTCTCGCACTCGCCGGGCGTGCTGGCCGGAAACAGCGTCTCGGTACCGGTCACCTTCGCCCCGAACGTCTGTGGCAACAGCGTCGACGGCGGTGCCGCGCTGAACCCCGCGATGGGGAACAACTGCGTCACCACCACCGGATCGCACACCGACGACGGCCACGACTACGCGCGCTACCTGAGCCCCGAGAACGCCGAGGCCTTCGAGCGCTACCTCGGCGAGCGCGAGGCGCGGCAGGCCGTGCCGGAGCAGCGCGACCGGGGGCCGCGCCACGCGAAGCCCCGCGAAGAGCAGCCCCGTCACGCGGCGCCCCGGCACGAGGAACCCCGCCACGAGGTCCCCCGGCAGGAAGCACCCCGGCACGTCGCGCCCCGCCACGAGGAGCCGCGCGACCACGGCGGCTACGGCGGCCCGCGCGAACAGCCCGAGGAGGAGTGCGACGACCACCCGGAGTCCGCTCCCCCGCCGCAGCACGCTCCCCCGGCCGCCGAGCGGCCCCACCCGATGCCGGAGCCCGTGGCGGAGCAGCCGGCCCCGCCGCCCGCGCCCCCGGTCGATGAGGCTCCCCGGCCGCTGCCCGCCCCGGCTCCCGGTCCCGGCCCGGACACCCCGAAGCCGCTGCCGCAGCCCGTACCGGCGCCGGCCGACGAGGCCCCGAAGCCGCTTCCGGCCCCGGTCCCCGGCCCGGAGGAGCCCGCGCCGCGTCCGCCGCACGGGAGCCAGCCGGTACAGCCCGCGCCCGCGCCCGCCCCCGTACCGGCGCCCGTACCGGCGCCCGAGGTCGGGCGTCCCGCCGACCAGCCGCCGGCCGCTCCCGGTGGCGACGTCCCCGTACAGCCGGCGGCGCCGGCACCGGCGCCCGTCGTGGAGGCGGCGCCCGTTCCCGAGCGGCCTCCGGTCGCGGCGCCCGCGCGGGCGACCGGGCCCATGCTGGCCGAGACCGGCGCGGGACAGCCGGCCGCCGCGGCGGCCCTCGCCTCCGCCCTGATCCTGGGTGGCGCCATTCTCTACCGGCGGTCCCGTATCGCATGACGGCCCTGCTGCCGGTATACGGCTCATAGGAAGAAATATCGGCCGGAGAATCCCTGTCGGATTCTCCGGCCGCCGCCATGTCCCGGTGCGTGCGCGTTTCCGCAGCGGCGGGGAATCGTTACCCAGGGCGAAAGTGGCGCGACGGTCGCCACTGGAAAAGGATTTCGATAATGAAGCTCTCGAAGGTCGCCGCTGTCGTCGTCGGCTCCGTCGCCGCCCTCGGCGCCGCCGCTCCCGCCTTCGCGGCCGAGACCCCGGCCTCGCTGCCCCCCATGAGCCTGACGGGCGGGGTGACGGAGACGCTGAACGCGGTCGGTCCCGTCAGCGAGTCGCTGCCGCACACGGTGGGCAACGGTCTGGCGGAGCAGAACGACACGGTCAACAAGGTCGCGGGAACGGCGCAGGGCCTCAACGAGATCCGCAACAACGCCCCGGCCGAGGTCCTGAGCCTCGCGAACGGCGCCACCCAGGCGTCCCCGCTGCTGGGCGGCGTGAAGCTCAACGGCGGCAAGGGCTGAGCAGCCGCAGACACGACTGTGGGCGCCACCGGCGAAGCCGGGGCGCCCACAGTCGGTCGTACCGCTGACGTCAGTCGTTGACGCAGACGTTGCCGAATGCGGGGTTCAGCACACCGATGACGTTCACGGAGTTGCCGCAGACGTTGACCGGGATGTGGACCGGCACCTGGGCCAGGTTGCCCGAGAGGACACCGGGGGAACCCACGGCCGCGCCCTCGGCCGACGAGTCGGCGACGGCGGAGCCGGCGGCACCGGCCGCAGCGAGACCAGCGGTGGCCAGGACCAGGGCGGCCTTCTTGGCAGAGTTCATGGGAAGTGCACCTTCTGTTCGATGTTCTGCCCCGATTCGGGGTTCACACCGAGCGAAACGGTCCATCTTCCCCGATGGACACGGCCGTGCACCCGATCAGACCTGTTCAGCCCAATCACCGTAACCCAGGGGCGGGTCGGGACCGTTACGGAAGGCCCCCGGCCGCGGCCGGGAGGTCGGGGATCGGGACGTCGGGGATCGGGATGTCGGGGACGCCGGGGATGTCCGGTACGAGTTCCACCGGCGCCACCGGCGCCGCCGGCAGTTCCGGCGGGGTGAGCGGCGGCAGCTCGGGCAGCGGGACGCCGGGCACCTGCGGGAGGGTCACGCCGGGGATCTCCGGCAGCTTGATCTCGGGCAGCTTGATCTCGGGCAGCTCGATCGACGGGATCGTGATCTCCGGCAGGGTGACGCCGGCCGGGAGGAGGCCCTTGATGGCTTCGAGGATGCCGTTCACGAGATCGTCGACGGGGCCGGCGGCCGCGGCCCGGGTGCCCACCCCACGGTCCCCGCTGTCGAGAGCGCTCGCGGGGGCAGCCGCGCCGAAGAGTATGGCGGCGGTGAGGGCCGACGGGACAAGGACGCGAGTCGCCTTCTTGAGGTCCATGGAGTTCCTTCAGTTCCTTCTGCGGTGTTGACGTGCGGAGACGGACCACAGCGGCCCACTCCCTCACCCACCGTGCGAACACCTTCCACGGACCGCAACCGGACGGCCGCCCACTGCGGGCTGCGTACGGGCTTCGCGCACGCGTCCGGGGGCCCCTCACCCGGGCCGGGGAAAAGTTCACCCTCCGCGAGCCGTTTGAGTGAAGGAGCGGAACCAACCTCCGGGCGGGCCAGTTGACCAGGACGCTCCACTAGCGGGCACTCGTGCGACAGAAGGATCAAGATGTTCAAGAAGTTCATGACCGCCGCCGCAGTCTCCGCCGTTGCCGTCGGCGCGGGCGCTGCCGTCGCGACCCCGGCCATGGCCATCGGCAACGACAACGGGATCAACACCGTCAACGGCAACGGTTCCCAGCAGATCTACGGCAACCAGAAGACCCACGGCGACATGAGCCCGCAGCTCGGCCTGGTCCATGGCACCCTGAACAAGCCCTGCATCGGCCTGCCGGCGAAGGTCAACGCCCAGTCGCTGGTCGCCCTGGTCAACGTCGGTGTCCAGGACATCAACGTCCTGTCCAACCCGCAGAACCAGCAGTGCGCCGAGAACAGCACCCAGGCCAAGGGCGACGAGCCGCTCTCGCACATCCTCAGCAACATCCCGATCCTCTCGGGCAACGCGTCCGCCAACAGCTGATCACCGCTCTCCGCGCCCCTTCGGCGGCGCCGGGCCCCCGCGCCCGCTGAGTGATGTGACGAGGGCCCCGGCAGCATCCGGCTGCCGGGGCCCTCGCGCGTCCCGCCGCCCTCGCGGCCGGCGGGCGGTCAGCCGGTCCAGAAGTCCCACCAGCGGGTGAGGACCAGCATGCCGATCACCCCGATGTGCAGGGCGGGCGGCGCCCAGCCGAACTCGGCGAAGAACCCGCGCACGGCCCCGGGAGCGGGCAGGACGCCCGTCCGCACGTTGTGCGCGGTGACCGCCCAGAACATCAGCAGCGTCGCGACCCAGGCCAGGCAGCACCACAGGCAGAGCGCGTTGATCTCGTACAGCGACTGCACCATCAGCCAGGAGCAGAAGCCGACGCCGAAGAGGGTCCCGGCGTGGAGGCCCAGCCAGAACCAGCCGTCGTAGCGCGCCCCGGCGAGCAGGCCCGCCCCCACGCACACCACGACGGCGAACGCGACGAGGCCCAGCATGGGGTTGGGGAAGCCGAAGACGGCCGCCTGGTCGCTCTTCATGACGCTGCCGCAGGAGACCACGGGGTTGAGGCTGCACGCGGGCTTGAAGTCCGGGTCCTCCAGCAGGAGGAACTTGTCGAGGGTGATCACCCAGGAGGCCAGCACCCCGGCCGCTCCGGTGAGGGCCAGCAGCCAGCCCAACCCCCGCGGCACGGCCTCCCGTTCGCCTTCGCGCCGGTCGGGGGCAAGCCCCTGCCGGCGGGGGACGTCCACTGTATTCGTTGCCATGCAGCCCATAGTCCCGCGCTTCGGCACAGAGGCTGCCTAATCATGCTGATCCGTACGCAAGTTGACCTGAAGGTGTGGTGGGAACCCCTGATGCTTCCCGGACGTTTTACCGAACCCCGGACGTGATGTCAGAGCCAGGGGTTACGTTGAGCTTCCGTGAAGTGACGAGCTGCGACGGCCTGGAGACCCACCTTGAGCGATCCGTACGAGACCACCGGGGCCCACCTCGATCGACTCCTGGGCCGCGCCCTGAACTCCTTCGACCTGCCGGACCGGTTGGTCGAGCGCGTCGGTGGCGCGCTCGCCCACAGCTCCTCGCTGTACACCACCCATTACGGCCCCGGGCCGGGCGTGTGGCGGGAGACCCACCGGCACACCTACCTGCTGACCGACGGCGGTTCGGTGTCGCTGTGGGAGCTGGCGTACCGGCAGGGGGAGGACCGGGAGATCCGGCACGAGGTGTTCGCGAGCAAGGCGGAG
Source organism: Streptomyces sp. NPDC058662 (assembly GCF_042716255.1). Lineage (NCBI taxonomy): Bacteria > Bacillati > Actinomycetota > Actinomycetes > Kitasatosporales > Streptomycetaceae > Streptomyces > Streptomyces sp. NPDC058662. Next base: position 10,387 of record NZ_JBHXRU010000091.1, read on the forward strand.
GCCTGCCTCGCCGTGTCCCGGCTGTTCGGCGGGACCCCCGTCGAGGTCGACGCGGATCCCGCGCTGCTGACCGGTGACGACGAAGAGCCGGACAACGACGCCGTGCTGCTGAGCGCGCTGTTGGCCGCGTCCGCCCCGATACCGCCGCACCGGGAGTACGCCGTGGAGCAGTCCGCCGACCACGCCCGCCGGGTGCTGCGCCGCGCGGAGAACCCGGACCGTCCGGGCGAGGAGGTGGCGCAGCGGCTGCGGGCGGCGTACGCGCACCGGATCACGCAGGCTTTCGGCGGGCGGCAGTGCCGTTCGGACGGGCGCGACGCGGGCTTCCAGCTGTACGAGCACGCCTTCGTCCTGTTGGACGGGGCCGAGGTCAGCCTCTGGGAGGTCGAGCACACGGCGACCCCGGACGGGCGCCACATGTGCGAGGTCTACGAGAGCGAGGCCGCCGCGCGCGGGGCGATGGAGCTCCGCGCGCGGGTCCGCTGAGCCGGAGCGGGAGCGAGGGCCGCCGGCGCCGGGGTCAGGCCGCGGTGGTGACGGTGACCGGGGCCGCCCCGGGAGCCGTCGTCCCGGCCGGGCGGCGCGTCCCCTTGAGGAGGATCACCAGGCCCGCGGCCGTGGCCGTGCCGGCGGCGATCGCGGTCAGGTAGAGCAGCGGGTTGCCGATCAGCGGGATGACGAAGACGCCGCCGTGCGGGGCCCGCAGGGTGCACTCGAAGGCCATCGACAGGGCTCCCGTGACGGCGCCGCCGGCCATCGCGGCCGGGATGACGCGCAGCGGGTCGGCCGCCGCGAACGGAATGGCGCCCTCACTGATGAAGGAGGCGCCCAGGAACCAGGCGGCCTTGCCGTTCTCCCGCTCGGAGTGCGAGAAGAGCCGGCCGCGGACGGTGGTCGCCAGGGCCATGGCGAGCGGCGGCACCATGCCGGCGGCCATCACGGCCGCCATGACCTTGAGGCTGCCTTCGCTGGGGTTCGCGAGCCCGCCGATGGCGAAGGCGTACGCGACCTTGTTGAGCGGCCCGCCGAGGTCGAAGCACATCATCAGGCCGAGGACGACGCCGAGGATGACCGCGTTCGCGCCGGAGAGGCCGGACAGCCAGTCGGTGAGGGCCTGTTGGAGTGCGGCCACGGGCTTGCCGACGACCAGGAACATCAGGAACGCGGTGACGGCGGAGCCGATGAGCGGCAGCACCACGACGGGCATGATGCCGCGCAGGACGACCGGGATCCGCAGCCGCTGGAGCGCGAGGACGGTGCCGCCGGCGATCAGGCCGGCGATCAGGCCTCCGAGGAAGCCGGCGTCGATGGTCAGGGCCACGGCGCCGCCGACGAATCCGGGGACCAGGCCGGGCCGGTCGGCCATGCCGTAGGCGATGTATCCGGCGAGGACCGGGACCAGGAAGCCGAACGCGAGGCCGCCCGTCTGGAACAGCAGGGCGGCCCAGCTCGCGGCCTCCGTCCAGACGAAGTGCTCGGCGACGGACGGCGCGTCGTTGATCCCGTAGCCGCCGATGGCGAAGGCGAGCGCGATGAGCAGACCGCCGGCCGCGACGAAGGGGACCATGTAGCTGACGCCGGACATGAGCCAGGTGCGCAGCCGGGCGCCGTAGCCGTCGGCCTCCCCGCCGGCCCGCTCGACCGGGGTCGGGGGGTGGTCGGTGGCCTCGCCGCGGGCGGCCTTGTCGCGGGCCTCGGCGAGGAGTTCGGCGGGCCGGTTGATGCCGGCCTTGACCCCGACGTCGACGGTGGGCTTGCCGGCGAAGCGGGCGCGGTCGCGGACGGGGACGTCGTGGGCGAGGACGACCGCGTCGGCGGCGGCGATGTCCTCGGCGGCCAGGGGGGTGAAGCCGGCGGAGCCCTGTGTCTCGACGCGGAGGTCGATTCCGGCCTCGGCGGCGGCCCGTTGCAGCGCCTCGGCGGCCATGTAGGTGTGCGCGATCCCGGTGGGGCAGGAGGTGACGGCCACGGCCCGGAAGGGCCGCGGCCCCGGACCCCCGGACGGGGGCTCCGCCCCGGACCCGGCGGGAACGCCGTCCCCGGCTGCCCGGGTCTCGGCCTCTGGCTCCGCCGGGGCGGACGCCTCGGGGGCGGGCTCCGGCGGGGCCGGGGACGGGGACCCGATCAGGGCCGCGGCCTCCTGCGGGGTGGCGGCCGCGCGCAGGGCGGCGGTGAACTCGGGGCGCATCAGACGGCGGGCCAGCGAGGAGAGGATCGCCAGGTGGGCGTCGTCCGCGCCGGCGGGGGCCGCGATCAGGAAGACGAGGTCCGCGGGGCCGTCGGGGGCGCCGAAGTCGATGCCGGCCGCGGCCCTGCCGAAGGCCAGGGTGGGGGCGCTGACGTGGGCGGACCGGCAGTGCGGGATGCCTATACCGCCGTCGAGGCCCGTCGGCATCTGTGCTTCCCGCGCCGCCACGTCCGCCAGGAACCCGTCCAGGTCGGTGACCCGGCCGAGGGACACCATCCGCCGGGCCAGGGTGCGCGCCGCCTCCTCCTTGGAGTCGGCGGACAGGTCGAGGTCGACCAGTTCGGGGGTGATCATGTCGCTCATCGGGGGCTCCTTGCGCGCGTCAGACCGTGGCGGGTTCGGACAGGGTGAGGTCCAGGGGCAGGTCCTGGGTGACCTGCACCTCTGCGGGGCGCAGGTCCGCGGGGGTGGGCATCGCGCTGCCCGGCAGCTGGACCGCGGCGGCGCCGTGGGCCAGGGCGCAGGCGAGGGCCCGCGGGCCCTCGCCTCCCGCGATGAGGAAGCCGGCCAGGGAGGCGTCGCCCGCACCGACGTTGCTGCGGACGGCGGTGACGGGGGCCGTGCCGTAGTAGGCGCCGTCCTCGCAGACCAGCAGCTGGCCGTCGGCCCCGAGGGAGGCGAGTACCGCGCCGGCGCCCAGCGAGCGGAGCTCGTCCGCCGCCTTCACCGCGTCGCCGAGGGTGGCCAGCGGGCGGCCCACCGCCTCGGCCAGTTCCTCCGCGTTGGGCTTGATGACGTCCGGCCGGGCGGCCAGCGCCGCCAGCAGGGCCGGGCCCGAGGTGTCCAGGGCCACCCGGGCGCCGGCCTGGTGGGCGCGGGTGACGAGTTCGGCGTACCACTGGGGTCCGGCGCCGCGCGGCAGGCTCCCGCAGCCGGCGACCCAGGTGGCACCGGCGGAGCAGGTGCGGACGGTCTCCAGGAGCAGCGCGGACTCCTCCGGGGAGAGTTCCGGCCCCGGCGCGTTGATCTTGGTGAGGGTACCGTCCGGCTCGGCGAGCGAGATGTTCGAGCGGGTCTGGCCGGCGATCGAGACGGCCGTGACGTCGACGCGCTCCGTGCCGAGGAGTTCGGCGAGGACCGTGCCCGGGAGGCCGCCGAGCGGCAGGACCGCCGTCGTGCGGACGCCCGCGGCGGCGACGGCGCGGGAGACGTTGACGCCCTTGCCCCCGGGGTCGACCCGGTCGCCGGCGGCGCGCAGCACCCCGCCCCGGTCCAGTGCGGGGATCTCGTAGGTCCGGTCGAGGGAGGGGTTGGGCGTGACGGTGAGGATCATACGAGCGCAACTTCCGTACCGGCGGCCTCGATCGCCGCCTTGCGAGCGGGGTCGAGCCCCGTGTCCGTGATGAGGAGGTCGACGTCGGCGAAGGAGCCGAAGCGCGCGAAGTGCTCCTGCCCGGCCTTCGCCGAGTCCGCGAGGAGCACGACGCGGCGGGCGGCGGCGATCGCGGCCCGCTTGACGGCCGCCTCGGCGAGGTCGGGGGTGGTCAGGCCGCCCTCGGCGGTGAAGCCGTTGGTCGCCAGGAAGAGGACGTCGGCGCGGATCTCGGCGTACGCGCGCAGCGCCCAGGCGTCGACGGCGGCGCGGGTTCGGTGGCGGACGCGGCCGCCGACGAGGTGGAGGTCGATGCCGGTGTGGTCGGCGAGCCGGGCGGCGACGGGCAGCGCGTGGGTGACCACGGTGAGCGGGGTGTCGATCGGGATGGCGGCCGCGAGGCGGGCCACGGTGCTGCCCGCGTCCAGGACGACGCTGGCCCCGTCGGGCAGCTCGCGCAGGGCGGCGGCCGCGATGCGGTCCTTCTCGTCGGCTGCGGTGGCCTCGCGTTCGGTGAGGTCCGGCTCGAAGTCGAGGCGGCCGGCCGGTATGGCGCCGCCGTGGACCCGGCGGATCAGGCCGGCCCGGTCGAGGGCGGTGAGGTCGCGGCGGACGGTCTCGGCCGTGACCTGGAAGCGGTCGGCGAGGGAGAGCACGTCGACCCGGCCGGCCTCGCGGGCGAGGCGGAGGATCTCCTGCTGGCGCTCCGGTGCGTACATGTGGGTTTACATCCGTTCGATGCCCGACTCTGTGACTTGTTTTCAGAGTACGCCCGATTGTGGAAGTAAACAAAGAAAAACGGGCATGTCCGCCGGCGGGGCGGACATGCCCGTCACACAGGGCCGAGGGTCAGAGCGCCGGGACCTTCTCCGGAGTCGGGGGCACGACAGGACCGGCGGCGGGGCCGACGGCCGGGTCGGCGCCCTCGTGCCGCTCCGCCGGGACCTGCTTGCGGGGCAGCATGAACATCACCGCGAAGATCACGACGAGGACGGCCACGACCCACCACAGCGCACCGCGGAAGGCCTCCACGTACGGCGGGCCGAAGACCATGTCGTCCTCGATGAGCCCGAAGAAGACGACGGAGGTCAGCCCGAGCCCGAGCGCGTTGCCCATCTGGCCGGTGGTGTTGATCAGACCCGAGGCGGAACCGGCGTGCTCGCGCGGCACCTCGGAGAGCACCGTCTCGGTCAGCGGGGCCACGATCAGGCCCATGCCCACGCCCATGACCACCAGCGGGAGGGCCATCTGCCAGGAAGCGATCGCCTGCCCGTAGTGCTGCGACTCCCAGATGTAGAGGAGCACACCGGCGGCCATGGTCAGGGCGCCGCCCTGGAGCACCTTGCGGCCGAAGCGCGGAACGAGCTTCTGGACGGAGATGCCCGCGGCGGCCGAGACGGCGATGGAGAACGGGATGCCGGTGGTGCCGGCGCGCAGGGCGCTCCAGCCGAGGCCCATCTGCATGTACAGCGTCCAGACCAGGAAGAAGATGCCGGTCGCGATACCGAAGGTCAGCTGGACGGCGATGCCGCCGGCGAAGCTCTTCACCTTGAAGAGGGAGAGCTCCACCAGCGGGGAGCCGTCCTTCTTGATCTTGTACTTCTCGTACGCGATGAACGCGGCGAAGACGAGCGGCGCCGCGCCCATGCACAGGAAGCCCCACAGCGGCCAGTCGTTCTCGCGGCCGTGGGTGAGCGGGAAGATCAGCATGACCAGGGCGAGGGTGGCGAGGACCATGCCGACGAGGTCCAGGCGCAGGGCCTGCGGGGCCTTGGACTCGGTGATGAACTTGCGGCCCAGGATCACGCCGGCGATGCCGACGGGCAGGTTGATCAGGAAGATCGGGCGCCATTCGAGACCGAAGAGGTTCCACTCGGTGAGCAGCGCGCCGAGCATCGGGCCCGAGACGGCGCCGAGGCCCACGATCGCGCCGAACATGCCGAAGACCTTGCCGCGCTCGTGCGGGGGGAAGGTGACGTGGATGATCGCCAGCACCTGCGGGACCATCAGGGCCGCCATGGCGCCCTGCAGGATGCGGGAGGCGACGAGCATGCCCGGGTTCGCGGCGATGCCGCAGAGCAGCGAGGCGGCGGTGAAGCCCGCGATGCCGACGAGGAAGAGCCGCTTGCGGCCGTAGATGTCGCCGAGACGGCCGCCGGTGATCAGGCCGGCGGCGAAGGCGAGGGCGTAGCCGGCGGTGATCCACTGGATCGCGCTGGTGGACGCGCCGAGGTCCTGACGCATGCTGGGTATCGCGATGTTGACGATCGTGACGTCGACGAGGTCCATGAAGGCCGCGGTCATCACGATGGCGAGTGCCAGCCAGCGGCGGCGGTCGGCGGAGGCGGAGGCGACGTCCGCCTCCGCCCGGGTGGGGGCGGCGGGTGGGGCGTTCCGCTCTTCTCGTACGGGCCCGTTCTCTCTTTCGGGCGATGTCTTCGGCGTCTCGGTGCTCATGGGGAGAAACCTAGACGGCATGTAGGTCAGATGGTGTCCTATTTCAATGGCAGCCTGGATCGCATGACCGACACCCCGGTACGGCTCCTGTCCCTGCTGTCCCTCCTGCAGACCCCGCGCGAATGGCCCGGGAGCGAGCTGGCGCAGCGGCTGCGGGTGAGCGCGCGGACGATCAGGCGGGACATCGAGCGGCTGCGGGAGCTCGGGTACCCGGTGGAGGCCACGCTGGGCGCGGAGGGCGGCTACCGGCTGGGAGCGGGGGCGGCGATGCCGCCGCTGCTGCTGGACGACGAGGAGGCGGTCGCGATCGCGGTGGGGCTGCGGGCGGGTGCCGGGCACGCGATCGAGGGGGTCGAGGAGGCCTCCGTACGGGCCCTGGCGAAGCTGGAGCAGGTACTGCCCTCGCGGCTGCGGCACCGGGTGAGCGCGCTGCAGTCGGCGACGGTCGCGGTGACGCGCGGGGACGGCGCCAGCGTGGATCCGCGGACGCTCACGACGATGGCGGGGGCGGTGGCGGGGCCGGAGCGGCTGCGGTTCGCGTACCGGGCGCGGGACGGGGTGCGGTCGCGGCGGCTCGTGGAACCGTACCGGCTGGTGAGCACGGGGAGCCGGTGGTACCTGGTGGCCTACGACCTGGAGCGGGAGGACTGGCGCACGTTCCGGGTGGACCGGGTGGACGAGGTGTCCGCGACGGGGGCGCGGTTCACGGGGCGGCCGCTGCCGATGGACGCGCGGGAGTTCGTCCGGCGGGGGCTGGGCGGTGCGCGGACGTACGAGGTGGAACTGTCCTTCGACGCGGCCGCCGGGCCCGGGGCGCTGCCGCCGTGGCTGGCGGACCGGATCGTCCGCGGGCCGGAGGAGGACGGCGGGGGGTACCGGGTGCGGTTCGAGTCGACGGACAACGTGGAGTGGCTGGCGGCCCGGCTCGCCCTGACGGGGGTGCCGTTCACGGTGCGGGCGCCGGCGGAACTGGCGGCGGCGGCCGGGGCGCTGGCCGCGCGGCTCGCGGGGGCCGTGCAGGGGCCGCCGGGGGCGTGAGCCGCGCCTGACCGCGTCCGCGGTCGGGCCTGCGAGATCCGGGACGACGGCGCCGCTCGGGCCGGACCCGGCGGCGCCCCCTCGGGCCGGACGCGGCGGGGTCGTGTGTGGGGAACAGGGGGAGCCCCGGCGCCGGGGGGGGTGGCGCCGGGGCTCGTCGGGGGGGAGGGTCAGGCCACCGCGTCGAAGCCGGTGTCGCGGGCCATGCGCTTCAGTTCGAGCAGCGCGTGCTTCTCGATCTGGCGGATCCGCTCGCGGGTCAGGCCGTGCTGCTTGCCGACCTCCGTCAGGGTCCGCTCGCGGCCGTCGTCGATGCCGTACCGCATCTTGATGATCGACGCGGTGCGCTGGTCCAGCTTGCCGAGCAGCTCCTCCAGCTCCTCGCTGCGCAGCAGCGAGAGCACGGACTGCTCCGGCGAGATCGCGGAGGTGTCCTCCAGCAGGTCCCCGAACTGCGTGTCACCGTCGTCGTCGACGGACATGTTCAGGCTCACCGGGTCGCGCGCCCAGTCCAGGACGTCGCCGACGCGCTTCTGCGTCGTGTCCAGCTCGGCGGCGATCTCGGCGTGCTCCGGCTCCCGGCCGTTCTCGCGGTTGAACTCGCGCTGGACGCGGCGGATGCGGCCGAGTTCCTCGACCAGGTGGACGGGGAGGCGGATGGTGCGGGACTGGTCGGCGATGGAGCGGGTGATGGCCTGCCGGATCCACCAGGTGGCGTACGTGGAGAACTTGAAGCCCTTGGCGTAGTCGAACTTCTCGACCGCGCGGACCAGGCCGGCGTTGCCCTCCTGGATCAGGTCGAGCAGGGGCAGGCCGCTGCGCGGATAGCGGCGGGCGACCGCCACGACCAGGCGCAGGTTGGAGCGGATGAAGACTTCCTTCGCGCGCTCGCCCTCGGCGGCCAACGCCTCCAGCTCCTCGCGGGCGGGAGCCGTGCCCCGGGGCTCCGCCGCGCCGTCGAGGATCTGCTGGGCGTACACGCCCGCCTCGATGATCTGGGAGAGCTCGACTTCCTTGGCCGCGTCGAGGAGCGGGGTACGCGCGATCTCGTCCAGGTACATGCCGACCAGGTCGCGGTCTGCGATCTCCCCGCCGACAGCGCGGGCGCTGCTCGTGGACTGTCGACGGGCGACGGCGCGGGTTGCCATGCGTGCTCCCTTGCGATGAGTTCTGTCGCGGTGTCCCCGGACACTCTCCCGAGTGCCCGCTTCCGAAGGAAACAACGACTGGAAACGGGACAGAATTCCCGCGTCGGTCCGTCTTTCGGCAGATCTTGCAGTATCCTGCCCCGCCACAAGAGCGGAGCCGACACGTCCGGATCCCCAAGAGCGCAGGTCAGGGCCGGGATGACCGCCACTGCAGGGTTGCGTGCCGACCTGCCCGACCCGGGACCGTGAGACCGCCGTCACAGACGATGCGGCCGCGCACTCCGACCCCGAAGACGGCGGCGGCGCCCTTCTGGTTGCCTGGACAACGCTCCGATTTCAGTCCGTACGGGTACCCTCCGGGCACCGCTTCACCCGCACGGGTGCAACGGAGGCATATTCCCCCGGCATGGGGCGAGCGACTCCTACCGTGAGGGAGTCGCTTGTGCCACCGGGCCGGCGACGCCCACACTTGCGGAGGAGGTGCCGCACCCATGACCGCACTCGCCCACGACGACGCCACGGCCCGTTCGGATCTGGACGAGGCCCTGTGGCTGGCATGGCAGGCCGCAGCCGAGAGACTCCCCGAGGGCTTCCGTGCCGAGATCGTCGAGGGGTTCATCGAGGTGTCGCCCACTGGTCACTACTCCCATGGTCGGACCGCGAACCGCCTGCGCCGCGCCTTGGACGCATACCTGCACGGCAGCGGGTACGCCGCCCACCAGGACATCAACATCGTCCACCGGCGCAAGGTCTGGGTCCCCGACGTCTTCATCGCCCCGGAGGACGCCGAGGAGCACGTCACGGAGGACGGCCTGGGAATCGACGCCTCCTGCGTGCGACTGATCGTGGAGGTCGTCTCCCCGGGGCGGGACAGCGTCCCGCGCGACCGCGTCCGCAAGCGCCGCGCCTACGCCCGGGCCGGGGTCCCCGTCTACGTCCTGATCGACGACTACGACGACCACGGGACGGTCACCGTGCTGAGCGCCCCCGATCCGGAGAAGGCCGTCTACGACGACGAGGTCCGGGTGCCGTACGGGACCGGGGCCGTCGTGCCCGAGGGGCCGGCCCGGGGGTTCGTCGTCGGCGAGGACGTCACCGGGGCGTCGCGGGTTCACCGGGTCTAGCCGAACTGGAGGGAGCGCTTCGAGAGGCCCATCCAGAAGCCGTCCACCGTGTCGCGGCGGGCCGCGAGGTCGCCCGAGGCCTCCGCCGCGCCGAGCGTGACGAAGAGCGGGGCGAAGTGCTCCGTGCGGGGGTGCGCCAGCCGGCCGGACGGGGACTTGGCCTCGAAGTCGAGCAGGGAGTCGAGGTCGCCGGAGGCGAGTGCCTCGTGGCCCCAGGCGTCGAACTCGGCGGACCAGGCGGGGACGCCCGGGCCGGTGTGGCGGAGCGCGGCCAGGTTGTGGGTGAAGAAGCCGCTCCCGACGATCAGGACCCCCTCGTCGCGCAGCGGCGCCAGGCGGCGCCCGATGTCCATCAGGCGGCGCGGGTCCAGGGTCGGCAGGGAGATCTGCAGGACCGGGACGTCGGCGCGCGGGTACATCTCCACCAGGGGGACGTACGCGCCGTGGTCGAGGCCCCGGTCGGGTATGTCCTGGACCGGGGTGCCGGGCGCGCGCAGGAGGGCGCGGACCGAGGCGGCGAGTGCGGGGGCGCCCGGGGCCCCGTAGCGGACCCCGTAGTAGCGCTCGGGGAAGCCCCAGAAGTCGTACACCAGGGGGACGGTCTCCGTGGCGCCGAGGGCGAGCGGGGCCTCCTCCCAGTGCGCGGAGACCATCAGGACGGCCACGGGGCGGGGCAGGCCCGCGGACCAGGCGGCCAGTTCGGCCGGCCACAGCGGGTCGTCGGCGAGCGGCGGCGCCCCGTGGCTGAGGTAGAGGGCCGGCATGCGGGCCCCCGGCGGGGTCGCGCCCGCCGGGGCCGCGGGCACGGGGGCGGGTGCGGGGGCCGGGTTCATGGGGGCGCTCCTCCGTCGTCGCTGCGGGGCTGCCACGACAAGACTAACCCCGCTTGGTTCAAATTTGAACCAAGCGGGGCGGTCAGTCATTCCCCTGCGGCCGGCCCCGTCAGTGGGCGATCACCGGCACCTTGAACGCGGCGTCCTCACCCGCGCCCGACCCGGAGGCCACCGGGCCGCCGGCGCCCGGACGGCCCGTGTTGATCAGCGTGAAGGCGATGGCCGCACTGGCGGCCAGGATGCCCACGGCCCACCAGATCGCCGAGGCGTAGCCCTCGACCATGGCCTGCGCCTGGATCAGCCGCGCGCCCGGACCGCCCGCCGCGGCCTCGGCCGCGTGGTCGGCCAGGTACGCGGTCGTCGCGGAGGCCGCGATGGTGTTCAGCAGCGCGGTGCCGATGGCGCCGCCGACCTGCTGCGAGGTGTTGACCATGGCCGAGGCCACACCGGCGTCCGCCGGGTTCACCCCGTGCGTGGACAGGGACATGGCCGGCATGAAGGCCGTACCCATGCCGAGGCCGAGCAGCAGCTGCGCCGGCAGGATCAGCGCCGGGTACGAGGACCCGACCTCCAGCTGGGTCAGCAGCAGCATGCCGGCGGCCGCCAGCAGGAAGCCCGGGCCCATCAGCAGGCGCGGCGCGACCCGGGTCATCAGGCGGGCGCCGATCTGCGTGGAGCCCGTGATCATGCCCGCGATCATCGGCAGGAAGGCGAAGCCGGTCATGACGGGCGAGTAGCCCTTGACGACCTGCAGGTAGTAGGTCAGGAAGAGGAACAGGCCGAACATCGAGATGACGGCCAGGCCCAGCGAGAGGTAGACCCCGCCGCGGTTGCGCTCCAGCAGGACGCGCAGCGGCAGCAGCGGGGAGCGCACCTTGGACTCGACGAGGACGAACGCCCCCAGCAGCACCGCTGAGGCGACGAACATGCCCACGGTCAGGCCGTCCGACCAGCCGGCGGACTCGGCGCGGGTGAAGCCGTACACCAGCGCGACGAGACCGAGCGTGGAGAGGATCACACCGGGGATGTCGAGCGGCGCGCGGTTGCGGGAGCCGGCCGGCTCGCGGATGACCATCCAGGCGCCCACGGCCGCGACGATCGCGAAGGGGATGTTGACGAAGAAGGTCCAGCGCCAGTTGAGGTACTCGGTGAGGACGCCGCCGAGGATCAGGCCCACGGCGCCGCCGCCGCCGGCGATCGCGCCGTAGATGCCGAAGGCCTTGGCGCGCTCCTTGGCGTCCGTGAACATGACCGCGAGCAGCGACAGGGCCGCCGGTGCGAGCAGTGCTCCGAAGGCTCCCTGGAGGGCGCGGGCGCCGAGCATCGTGGCCTCGCCGGTGGCCGCGCCGCCGAGTGCGGAGGCCACGGCGAAGCCGATCAGACCGACGACGAAGGCGTTCTTGCGGCCCCACTTGTCAGCGATGCGGCCGCCGAAGAGCAGCAGTCCGCCGAAGGCCAGCGCGTACGCGGTGATGACCCACTGGCGGTTGGCGTCGGAGATGCCGAGGTCGCTCTGGGCGGAGGGCAGGGCGATGTTCACGATGGTCGCGTCGAGCACGACCATGAGCTGGGCCAGGGCGATGAAGACGAGCGCCTTCCAGCGGCTCGGGTCCGCGAGCACCGGGGGTGTCGTGGTTGTTTTCGGCATGGGTGTACCCACTCACTGTGCGGAATGACTGAAATAAGTGAAAAAAGCTGTACGGGAGACCTCAGCGCGTCACATGGTTTTCCGCCTCAGGGCCTCCGCCGTGGCCGCCGAGCCGGGGAGCACGGAGCGGGCCGGGGCCCGCAACCCGTCGAGGAACAGCTGGAGGTGACGGTGGGTGAAGTGGTCCACGTCGACGCAGGCCGTGCCCGGGAGGGGCCGGCTGAGCTGGGAGAGGGCGACCATCAGGTCGCCGGTGCCGATGTCCGGGCGGACCAGCGCCGCGTCCTGGCCGGCGGCCAGCAGGGCCTGGACCGCGGCCTCCAGGACGTCGCGCGCCGCGAGGAGTTCGGGGTGGTCGTGGCCGAAGTCGGCGGCGAGCATCGGGCACAGGGCGCCGATGCGCTCGTCGGCGGCGGCGTGCGTGAAGCGGCACAGCGCGTCGAAGGCGTCGGCCTCCTCGGCGAGGGCGTGCTCCGCGTGCGCGGTGACCCGGTCCATGACGAAGAGCACGACGTGGCGGACCAGCGTCGGACGGTCGGGGAAGTGCCGGTACAGGGTGGCGTTGCCGACGCCGGCCCGGCGGGCGACCTCGTCGAACGCGGCGCCCGCGCCGAACTCGACGAACAGCTCGCGGGCCGCCACGAGGATCCGCTCGCGGTTGCGGACGGCGTCGGCGCGCGGACGGGGAACGGCGGCCGGGGCCGCGTCCACGCGGGAGGCCGGAGCCGCCTCCCCGCGGGCGCCGGTCGGGGCCGCCTCCACGCGGGCGGCGGCCGGAGCCGCGTCCGCGCGGGGCGCGGTCGGCGCCGCCGGGGCGGTGGTGGTGGCGCGCTTCATTCCGGGCCTCCCTGGCACATGATCCGTACGGTCCCGCCGAAACGGGGAGCGCGTCCCCACTTCCGGGGACTCCGTTGCAAACGGGGATCAGGTCCCCGGTTATTTCACTCCCGCGTGTGACCTGAGCCACAGGGTCGGCCGCCCCCGGCCACCGTTTGGCCTCTTCCGACGCGCGGGCGCGCCGCAGCCGTCGGAGGGTGGGCGGACAGAGGGCAGACCGGACCCGGCCGGCTGCCGCGGACCCGAAGGCGATCTCCATGCCGCAGACCCGCCACCGGATACGCACACCACGCCTCACCAGCGCGTACATCGGCCTGACCGCGCTGGCCCTCGGCGTCACGGCGACCGCGAGCGCGGGCATGTCCAGCCGGGGCCACTCCGCGGCCGGCCCCGTGGCCACCACCGTCGAATCGGCCCTCGCGCCGTGCCGCATCGCCGGCACGATGGGCGTGCAGATGTCCGAGGGCCTGCCGACCCCGCCCGGGTACGCGCGGTCGACCGGCGAGGTCAGGGCGCTGAACCTGATGATCGACTTCCCCGACGCCAAGGGCGAGGGCACGGCCGCCGACCGGATGGCGGAGTTCTTCCCCAAGACCGCCGACTGGTTCCGCACCAGCTCCTACGGCCGGCTCAGCTACCGCGCCGAGGCCCCGATAAGGACCTGGCTGCGGATGCCGATGCCGTTCGCCGCGTACGGCATCGAGCGTGGGTCCCCGTACGAGCCGGGCTACCGGCAGCTCGTCGAGCACATCGCGAAGGCCGCCGACCCCGACGTGGACTTCAACCGGTACGACCTGATCAACGTCCTGGTCACGCCGAACGCCGGACCGTCCGCCCTGGACACCGTCCTGTCGGTGACCTTCTCGGGCAACGGCGAGGCCCCGGTCGCCGACGGGGTCCCGCTCTCGAACACGTCCTTCGTCTACAGCCGCCAGGACGACGGCTCCGGCACCTACCGGGACACCGGCTACCGGGTGCTCCCGCACGAGAACGGGCACGTCTTCGGGCTGCCCGACCTGTACACCTCCGACGGCGGGGGAACCGTCGGGCACTGGGACATCATGAGCGAGGACTGGGGCGCCAACAACGACCTGCTGGGCTGGCACAAGTGGAAGCTGGGCTGGCTGGACAGCACCCAGATCAGCTGCGCGTCGAAGTCGGGCGTCAGCGACCACGTCCTGTCGCCGCTGGCGGTGCGGGGCGGCACGAAGCTGGCCTTCGTTCCGCTGTCGGAGAGCTCCGGGTACGCGGTGGAGGTGCGGACCCAGGCGGGCAACGACGAGGCCGTCTGCAAACCGGGCGTCCTCGTCTACAAGGTGGACTCCGACGTGGACACCGGGCAGGGCCCGGTGACGGTCTCGGACAGCGCCGCGTCGAGCGGCGGCTGCACGCGCCGCCCGAACGTCCACGCGGAGCTGTCGGACGCGCCGTTCAGGCCCGGTGAGACCTTCACGGACGAACAGTCGGGCATCAGCGTCTCCGTGGTGGGCGAACTGCGCAACGGCAGCTACCAGGTGCGCATCACCCGCCCCTGACACCTCCCGGCCGACCAGGGCCCCGCCGGAGCCGCCTCCCGGGGCGCCGTTCCCGCCGAACCGCCGTGTGCGGGACGGTCTTTGCACCGGCTTGAGCACCGGCGCCGCCGCCCGCTGCGTAGCGTGGGCCGCATGACGACGATCACCCCACGCGAGGCCCGACGCTGCTTCAACGCCCACCATCCGGTGCACGCCGCCTACTACTTCGCGCCCGAGCACGACGAGCGCTACGGGCGCCTCGGGCTGGAGCCCGGCCCCATGGCCTACCTGGCCGGGCGGGCCGCCCCGCTCGGCCGGGTGGGCGCGGGCGCGGTCACGGCCTCCTTCTACAACTTCCACCCGGCGCTCGTGGCCCGCCACCTGCCCCGCGCCTGGGCCACGGCGGCGCCCGAGACCGTCCTCGCGACCCGCCTGGAGATCACGGACGCCTACCTGACCCGGCTGCTCGGAGCCGAGGCCGTCGCCTGCGCCGCGATGCGGGAGGCGGCGGACCTGGCGCTGCGCGCCGCCGAGGCCTGCGGCCGCCCGGGGCGCCCCCTCTACTCCGCGAACGCCGACCTCCCGGTGCCCGAGGCACCGCACCTGGCGCTGTGGCACGCGGCGGCCCTGCTGCGCGAGTACCGCGGCGACGGCCACGTACTGGCCCTCGTGGAGGCGGGCCTCGACGGGGTGGAGGCGCTGGTGTCCCACACCGCGACGGGGACGAACTGGAAGCCCGGCTACCTGCAGAGCGCGCGCGGCTGGTCCCCGGCGGAGTGGGACGCGGCACGCGAGCGGCTGCGCGAGCGCGGCCTGATGGACGCCGGGGACGGCCTGACCGAGGCGGGAGTGGAGCTGCGCCGCGGGATAGAGGCCCGCACCGACCGCCTCGACACGGCCCCGTACGCCCATCTGGGACCGGAGGGCACCCGCCGGCTCACCGAGCTGGCCGGGGCCTTCTCGAAGGTGGTGCTGGCGGGCGGGGGACTTCCGCTGCACCTCATCGGCAAGCGCTGAGCGGCCGGGCGGCCGGGCCGGGGCGCCGCAACCCCGTAGCGGCAACCCCGTAGCGGCCGACGGGAATTGATTGCCGCTCGGGACCGTTCGGGAATACGGGACCAGGGTGGCGCTCCGCCTGCCCGGGCCGAGGTCCACGCGGTCGGGAAGCGGCCGCGCGGCGACGAGAGGGGCACATGGGATGGCGCAAGCAGAAGGCGTGGGTCAGGTCACCGACGTCACGTTCGCCGACGAGGTACTGAACTCCGACCTGCCCGTGCTGGTGGACTTCACCGCCGACTGGTGCGGCCCCTGCCGCCAGATCGCGCCGGTGCTGGCCGCGATCGCGCAGGAGAAGGCCGGCGAGCTCAAGATCGTGCAGCTGGACGTGGACACCAATCCGGAGACCCAGGCCAAGTACGGGGTGCTGTCGATGCCGACGCTCATGGTCTTCCGGGGCGGCGAGCCGGTGAAGTCGCTCGTCGGCGCGCGGCCGAAGGCCAAGCTCCTGCGGGAGCTTGAGGACGTCATCTGACGCCGGGGCAGGGCTTGACGGCACGGGGA
>NZ_JBHXRU010000092.1:0-25993 GCF_042716255.1 Streptomyces sp. NPDC058662
CCCGGAACGTGCCGGGGGCCGGGGCCTTCGTCGCCGCGGGGGCTAGCTGTGCGCGCGCAGCAGGCTGCGCATGGTCCGCATCGCCACCGACAGGTTCGCCAGGTCGAAGGCGTCCGAGCCCTGGATCTCGTCCAGGGTCGTCCGCGCCCGGCTGATGATCGCCGCGTTCTTCTCCTCCCAGAGCTTGAAGCGCTCCTCGGGAGTGGCGTCGCCGTTGCCCACGGACAGCACGTCGGCGGTGAGCGCCGCGTGCGCCGCGAACAGGTCCTCGCGGATGGAGGCGCGGGCCATCGACTGCCAGCGGTCGGACCGCGGGAGCTCGATGATCCGGTCCATCAGCTGAGTGATGTCCAGGCGGTCGGCGAGGTCGTAGTACACCTCGGCGACGTCCAGCGGGGCGACCCCGGTGCGGTCGGCGATGGCGACGACGTCCAGCGTCGGGAAGGCGGACGAGAAGCCGGCGACCTTGGCCGCCAGTTCCTCCGGCACGCCCTCGCCGATCAGCTCGTCCATGATCGACCGGTACCACTCCAGGTCCGCGCCGCGCACCAGCTTCGGCACCTGGGCCCAGACCTCGCTGACCCGCCGCGCGAAGAAGTCGATGGTCTCGGTGATCTGGAGGGGCTGCGGCCGGTTGTTCAGCAGCCAGCGCGTGCCGCGTTCGACCAGGCGCCGGGAGTGCAGCCGCACCCGGGTCTGCACATCGGCCGCGACCTCGTTGTCGAGGGCCTCGACCGCGTCCCACACCTCGGCCAGGCCGAAGATCTCGCGGGCCGCGAGCTGCGCCCGCACGATCTCCTCCGTGGAGGCCCCGGTCTCCTCCCGCAGCCGGTGCAGGAAGGTCGAACCACCGGTGTTGACGGTGTCGTTGACCAGGATCGTGGTGATGATCTCGCGGCGCAGCGCGTGCCCGTCGACGGCGTCGGGGAACTTCTCGCCCAGGACGTCCGGGAAGTAGGAGAAGAGCAGGCGGCGCAGGTACGCGTCGTCCGGCAGGCCGGTCGTGATGAGCTCGTCCGCCAACGTGATCTTGGTGTAGGCGAACAGGACGGCCAGCTCCGGCTGGGTCAGGCCCTTGCCGCCGTTCAGCAGCTCGCGGATCTGCCGGTCGGTCGGCAGGAACTCCAGCTGCCGGTCGAGGAGCCCGGCACGTTCCAGGCGGCGCATGAAGCGCTGCTGGGCGTGCAGGAGGCTGGGGGCCTGCGCCGCGCCGTTGGCCAGGGCGATGTTCTGCGCGTAGTTGTTGCGCAGCACCAGGCTGCCGACCTCGTCGGTCATCTGCGCGAGCAGCTTGTTGCGCTGCTTGACGGTCATGTCGCCCTCGGTGACGAGCGCGTTGAGCAGGATCTTAATGTTCACCTCGTGGTCGGAGGTGTCCACGCCGGCGCTGTTGTCGATGGCGTCGGTGTTGATCCTGCCGCCCTCGCCGCCGGCACCGGACCGGGCGAACTCGATCCGGCCCAGCTGGGTCAGACCCAGGTTGCCGCCCTCGCCGATGACCTTGGCCCGCACGTCGGAGCCGTTGACGCGGATGGCGTCGTTGGCCTTGTCGCCGACGTCCGCGTGCGTCTCGGCCGTCGCCTTGACGTACGTACCGATGCCGCCGTTCCACAGCAGGTCCACCGGCGCCCGCAGGATCGACTGCATCAGCTCGGCGGGGGTCATCTTGGTGACGCCCGCCTCGATGCCGAGGGCCGCGCGCATCTGCGCGGTGACCGGAACGGCCTTGGCGGTGCGCGGGTGGACGCCTCCGCCCGCCGAGATCAGCGAGGTGTCGTAGTCGGCCCACGAGGAGCGCGGCAGCTCGAAGAGGCGCCGGCGCTCCGCGTAGGAGGTCGCCGCGTCCGGGTCCGGGTCGATGAAGATGTGCCGGTGGTCGAAGGCGGCCACGAGGCGGATGTGCTCGGACAGCAGCATGCCGTTGCCGAAGACGTCGCCGGACATGTCGCCGACGCCGACGACGGTGAAGTCCTGGCTCTGCGTGTCGTGGCCGAGCTCGCGGAAGTGCCGCTTGACGGACTCCCACGCGCCGCGGGCGGTGATGCCCATGCCCTTGTGGTCGTAGCCGGCCGAGCCGCCGGAGGCGAAGGCGTCGCCGAGCCAGAAGCCGTAGGCCTGCGCCACCCCGTTGGCGATGTCGGAGAAGGTGGCGGTGCCCTTGTCGGCGGCGACGACGAGGTAGGTGTCGTCCTCGTCGTGGCGGACCACCCCGCGCGGCGGCACGACCTCGCCGCCGACCATGTTGTCGGTGATGTCGAGCAGCGCCGAGATGAAGACCTTGTACGAGGCGATGCCCTCGGCGAGCCAGGCGTCCCGGTCCACCGACGGGTCGGGGAGGTTCTTCGCGACGAAGCCGCCCTTGGCGCCGACCGGCACGATGACGGTGTTCTTCACCATCTGCGCCTTGACCAGCCCGAGGATCTCCGTACGGAAGTCCTCGCGCCGGTCGGACCAGCGCAGACCGCCGCGGGCGACCTTGCCGAAGCGCAGGTGGACGCCCTCGACGCGCGGCGAGTACACCCAGATCTCGAAGGCCGGGCGCGGGGCCGGCAGTTCCGGGATGGCCTGCGGGTCGAACTTCATCGAGACGTAGGCGTGCTGCTCCCCGGCCGAGTTCAGCTGGAAGAAGTTGGTGCGCAGCGTCGCCTTGATGAGGGTGAGGAAGGCCCGCAGGATCCGGTCCTCGTCGAGCGAGGCGACCTGGTCCAGGGCCCCGTCCAGCTCCTCCAGCATGGCGTCGACGAGCTCGCTGCCGGCGGTCTGCCGGGCGGGCGACATCCGGGCCTCGAAGAGCGAGATCAGCAGCCGGGTGGTGTGGACGTTGTTGCGGAGGGTGTCCTCCATGTAGTCCTGGCTGAAGGTGGAGCCGGCCTGGCGCAGGTACTTGGCGTACGCGCGCAGGACGACGGCCTGCCGCCAGGTCAGCCCGGCGCTGAGCACCAGGGTGTTGAAGTTGTCGTTCTCCGCGTCGCCCTGCCAGACCGCGGCGAAGGCGTCCTGGAAGCGCTCGCGGGCGTCGTCGCCGAGGTAGTGGGACGCCGCCGAGGCGTCACCGCCGGAGGGGACGGGCATCCGCAGGCCGAAGTCGTAGATCCAGGCGCTGACCCGGTCCGCGCGGCGCAGCTCGTACGGGCGCTCGTCGGTGACCTCGACGCCCAGGCGCTGGAGGACGGGCAGCACCGCGGAGAGCGACACCTGGTCGCCGGTCCGGTAGATCTTGAAGCGGCGTTCGCCGGGGCCCGCGCCGACGGGCTCGTACAGCGACAGGGCGAACTCGCGGTCGCTGGCGGAGAGGCGCTCCAGGTGGCAGAGGTCGGCGACGGCCGCACGCGGCGAGTGGTCGGCCTTGTAGCCCTCGGGGAAGGAGGTTCCGTAGCGGCGCAGCAGCTCGGCGGCGCGCTCCTCGCCGAGCTCGGCGACCAGCGCCTCTCCGAAGCCGTCGGCCCACGAGCGGGCGGCCTCGACGAGGCGGCCCTCGATGCGCTCGACGTCCCCGTCGGTCAGGACGGGCAGTTCCCGGCCCTGCGGGACGCGGACGACGAAGTGGATGCGGGAGAGGATCGACTCGGTGTTCCAGGCGGTGAAGTCGACGCTGGTCCCGTCGAGCTCCTCCTTCAGGATGTCCATCAGGCGCAGCCGGACGCCGGTGGTGAACCGGTCGCGCGGCAGGTAGACGAGCGCCGAGTAGTAGCGGCCGTACTCGTCCTGGCGCAGGTACAGCCGCAGCCGGCGGCGTTCCTGGAGGTAGAGCACCGAGGTGACGATGGACTGGAGCTGGTCGACGGGCGTCTGGAACAGCTCGTCGCGCGGGTAGGTCTCCAGGATCTGCAGCAGGTCGCGGCCGTCGTGGCTGGACGGAGCGAAGCCGGCGCGCTCCAGGACCTCGGCGACCTTGCGGCGGACGACCGGGACGCGGCGCACGGACTCGGTGTACGCGGCGGAGGAGAACAGGCCGAGGAAGCGGCGCTCGCCGATGACGTTGCCGTCGGCGTCGAACTTCTTCACGCCCACGTAGTCGAGGTACGAGGGGCGGTGCACGGTGGAGCGGCTGTTGGCCTTGGTCAGCACCAGCAGGCGGTGCTCGCGGGCCTTCGCGCGGGCGTCGGCCGGCAGCCGGTTGAAGGACGGCGAGACCGGGTGGCCGTCGTCCTTGCCGCTGTGGTGCGGGTCCGAGCGCAGGATGCCGAGGCCGGTGCCGGGCACGGCGGCCAGCGCGTCCCCGTCGACGAGGTTGTACTCGCGGTAGCCGAGGAAGGTGAAGTGGTCGTCGGCCAGCCAGCGCAGCAGCTCGCCGGCCTCTTCGAGCTCGTACTCGCGCAGGTCGGGGGCGGACGGCTCGGTGGACAGGCCCTCGGCGATGCGCAGCGCCGCGTCGCGCATCTTCTCCCAGTCCTCGACGGACTCGCGGACGTCCGACAGGACGCGCAGCAGATCGACGGTGATCTGCTTGAGGTCGGCGCGGTCGGTCTCGCGGTCGATCTCGACGTGGATCCACGATTCCACCAGGGAGTCGTGGGGGCGCGAGGTACGGGGGCCGTGCGCGTCGCAGTCCGGGCCGAGGATCTCGATCAGCTTGCCGGTGACGTCCCGGCGCACGACGACCTGCGGGTGGATCACGACGTGGATGCCGCGGCCCTGCCGGGACAGCTCGTTGGTCACCGAGTCCACGAGGAACGGCATGTCGTCGGTGACGACCTCGACGACGGAGTGGCTGGAGGTCCAGCCGTTCTCCTCCACCGTGGGCGTGTGCACGCGGACGCTCGCGGTCCCCTGGGGGCGGTTCTCCGCGAGGCGGTAGTGCGAGAGCGCCCCGCCGAACACGTCGACCGGGTCCCGGTCGAGGAGGTCCTCGGGGGCGGTGTGCAGGTAGTAGCGCTGGAGGTACGCGAGCACGGTGTCCTGGTCAGGACGCGCTCCCCGCTCGGACCCAGACGGAAGTAGCCCCCCGGCCGGGCTGTTCTCAGCTACGCGGGCCGCCCGTGCGAGCAGCTCGGCCTTTGCTTCGTCCAGCTTGGTCTGCATGTCCTCTGGCTCCTGTCGCGCGCCATTGCGTGACGTAGGTGAAGGAAGGAATGACATAGCACCGCGAGGCGGGGTGTCCGTTCGGGATCGACGCTATGTCGTCGAGAGAGCCGACCGGGAGGGAATCAGCCATGATCATCAGGTCCCGGTGGCGGGGATCAGCGACGGCCCGGGCACGGTCGTGCGCCGGGCGCAGGCCGGGGGCTTCGGCGCCCCCGAGGGCTATCGCGCTGATCACGGGTACAAGGCTATCTCGCCTGCCCCCCACCCCGTCACGGTCCGGATCTGTACAAAAGTGGGTGCACAACTTTGACGATGTGCGCAGTGACGCGGCTCGCGCCTCGTGCCAGTACCTATTCGGCCAGCTCGCGAGCAGTGCGTACGGCGTCGGCCAGCGTGTCGACGACGGGCACTCCGGCCGATTCCAGACTGCTGCGGCTGTGCGAACCACCCGTGTAGAGGACGGCGCGCGCGCCGACGTGCCGCGCGGCCGAGGCATCGTCGACGGCGTCTCCGATCAGGACCGTACGGGCGGCCGTCACGCCCGTCTCCTCCAGGGCCGCCAAATGGCGTACGAGATGTCCTGCCTTGCTGGTGTGCGAGGGGCCGGTGCGCCCGTCGACACGCAGGAAGTGGCCGTCGATCCCGTGCGACCGCACCAGCGGCACGAGCCTGTCGTGGGGCGCCAGGGACAGCAGGGACTGGGTGAGCCCGTCGCGCTGCCAGTCCCGCAGCAGCTCGCGGACCCCTTCGGCGAGCCCGGCGTTCTCGGCGGCGGCCCAGTAGTGGCGGTGGAAGGCCTCGTCCATGACGGCCCACTCGGCTTCCGTGGGCAGCCGGCCCATGAGGCGCTCGTAGAACTTGGGCACCGGTACGACGTACAGGTCACGATAGGTGGCCAGGGTGATCGGCGGCAGCCCGAGTTCGGCGAAGGAGCCGTTCGTGGCGGTGATCACGGCGTCGATGTCGTGCAGCAGTGTGCCATTCCAGTCCCAGACGATGTGCGTCGTGGAGGTGGAGGAGGCGGAGGAGGCTGGGGAGGCCGCAAGGGCGGCGGTAATCGCGGTGGCGGTCGTGGAGGGGGTCGACCCGGTCGTGTCCTTCACTTGAGCAGCCCCGGAATCTCCTGCACCCCGAACCACAGCAGCTCGTGGTCCTCGGCGCCGTCGACGACGAGCCGGGCGTCGCCGTCGCCGCCGTCGGCGGCCGGGAGCGCGGCCGCGGCGGCCGCGACATCCGCCTCGGCGTCGTCCGCGTCCACGTGCACGGCGGCGGCCACGGTCAGCCGTACCGCCTCGGGCAGGGCCACCCGGCCGAGGGCGTCCTCCTCGGTGCCGGGGGCCGCGGCGGCGGCGCGGTCGGCGACGTCCACGGCGACAACGACGCGGCGCGGGGGAGCCGTCGGGTCGGCCGCGACCAGGCGCAAGGAGGCCGCCGCGGCGCGGCCCAGGGCCGCGTACTCCAGCTCCTCGATGTCGTCCGACACGTACCACTCGCGGAGCTCGGGGGTGACCGCGTAGGCGCGCAGGGGGGCGGGGCCCAGCTCACCCGCCGCGTGCGCCTCGGCGAGCCCGGGGAGGGTCAGGGGGACGTAGACGCGCATGGCCGGCCGCTTTCGGTAGTCGGAATCGTCCTCAGGATACGACTGCCGCCCGGCGGGATCACGGGGGTACGGCAGAGTGACGGCCCGCGTCCCCCATCGGGCTGCCGGGGTACGGCGGCCCCCCGTCCACCCGCGTACCCCGCCGGCGGGCGCCGCGGGCCGGGGGCGGCGCGGCCGCCACTCGGATAGGTGAACCCGGGCGGCAGCCGGGGCGGCCGCCGCGGACGGTTGCGGAGCGTGTCCGGGCCCCCGTAGAAGATCCCCATCAAGTTACCGCCCGGTACCGCTCCGGGCCCGGACTGTTCGGGGGCAGATCGCGATGGACACCACGACGCGGGGCACGATCGGCGGCGACGGGAGCCGCCGCCGGGTGACGGGACCGGGCCGGGGCCGCCCGGCGGGGCGCCGCGACCCGCGCCGGCCGGGCGGGCCGCCGCGCGCGGTACGGCTCGGCCCGCACCACTGGTTCGCCGACCGGCTGCTGGCGGTGGTCAGCGGCCGCCGCCCGGTCCACTCCCTGTTGGGCCACACCGTCGGCGCCGCGTACCAGCAGCTGGTCACCCTGGCTCCGGCCGACCCGGGCGGCGACCGGCTCAGCCCGGTCGTCCGCCAGTGCGGCCGCTTCACACCGCGCCCGGGCGTCATCGAGGCCTTCGCCCGTATCGCCACCGGCGACCGCCTCACGGCGATGGCCTTCCGCCTGGAACAGGGCCCGGACCTCCGCTGGCGCTGCGCCGCCATCGAACTCCAGGGCCCCCTCCCCTAACCACCTTGACCCCCGGGCCGGGACGGGCGCTGTATACAGCCCCGCCGGCGTTTGAGGCGCGGGTCCGGGGCGGCACCCCAACCCTCAGCCCCGCCGGCGTTTGAGGCGCGGGGTCCGGGGCGGAGCCCCGCGGTGCCGCCGCACCGGGCACGCCCCCACCGGCACCGCCCCCGAAACCCGCCACCCCCGCCGGCCAGGCGAACGGCCGGGGCCGGACACCCCTCGGTGCCCGACCCCGGCCGCTGAACCCCGCCCCCGCGCAGCAAACGCCGCGCAACGGCTACTTCTTGCGCCGCCGCCCGCCGGAAGCCTTCTGCGCCTTGCGCCGCTCGGCCCGCGTCAGCCCGTCCCCACCGGAGGAGTCGCTCTCGAAGTCGCCCTCGATGACACCGCCCTCGCCGTCGACCGTCGGCGCCGAGAAGTGCAGCCGGTCCGGACGCTGCGGAGCGTCCAGCCCCTTCGCCCGGATCTCCGGGCGGGCCGGGGCCCCGGACGGCTCCTTCGTCAGCGACGGCGCGTCCTGCACCAGCACCTCCTCGACCTGCTGCTCGACCTGGACCTCCAGGTTGAACAGGTAGCCGACGGACTCCTCCTTGATGCCGTCCTGCATGGCGTTGAACATGTCGAAGCCCTCGCGCTGGTACTCGACCAGCGGGTCCTTCTGGGCCATCGCCCGCAGGCCGATGCCCTCCTGCAGGTAGTCCATCTCGTACAGGTGCTCACGCCACTTGCGGTCCAGCACGGACAGCACCACGCGCCGCTCCAGCTCGCGCATGATGTCCGAGCCCAGCGCCTTCTCGCGCGCCTCGTACTGCTCGTGGATGTCGTCCTTGACGGACTCGGCGATGAACTCGGCGGTGATGCCCGCGCGGTCGCCCGCGGCCTCCTCCAGCTCCTCCACCGTGACCTTGATCGGGTAGAGCTGCTTGAAGGCGCCCCACAGCCGGTCCAGGTCCCACTCCTCGGCGAAGCCCTCGACCGTCTCGGCCGCGATGTACGCGTCGATCGTGTCGTCCATCATGAAGCGGACCTGCTCCTGGAGGTCCTCGCCCTCCAGGACGCGGCGGCGCTCGCGGTAGATGACCTCGCGCTGGCTGTTGAGGACCTCGTCGTACTTCAGGACGTTCTTGCGCGTCTCGAAGTTCTGGGTCTCGACCTGCGACTGGGCGGACGCGATCGCGCGCGTCACCATCTTGTTCTCGATCGGCACGTCGTCCGGCACGTTCGCCATCGCCATGACGCGCTCGACCATCTGCGCCTTGAACAGGCGCATGAGGTCGTCGCCCAGCGACAGGTAGAAGCGGGACTCGCCCGGGTCCCCCTGGCGGCCGGAGCGGCCGCGCAGCTGGTTGTCGATACGGCGCGACTCGTGGCGCTCGGTGCCGAGCACGTACAGGCCGCCGAGTTCCTTGACCTCTTCGAACTCGGCCTTGACGGCCGCCTCGGCCCGGGTGAGCGCCTCGGGCAGGGCGTGCGCCCACTCCTCGATGTGCTCCTCCGGGTCCAGGCCGCGCTGGCGCAGCTCGGCCTCGGCCAGGTCGTCCGGGTTGCCGCCGAGCTTGATGTCGGTACCGCGGCCGGCCATGTTGGTGGCGACGGTGACGGCGCCCCGGCGGCCGGCCTGGGCGACGATCGTCGCCTCGCGGTCGTGCTGCTTGGCGTTCAGCACCTCGTGCGGGATGCCCCGCTTGGAGAGCTGCTGGGAGAGGTACTCGGACTTCTCGACCGACGTCGTACCGACGAGGATCGGCTGGCCCTTCTCGTGCTTCTCCGCGATGTCGTCGACGACGGCGGCGAACTTCGCGACCTCGGTCCGGTAGATCAGGTCCGGCTGGTCCTTGCGGACCATGTCGCGGTTGGTCGGGATCGGGACGACGCCGAGCTTGTAGATCTGGTGGAACTCGGCGGCCTCGGTCATGGCCGTACCGGTCATGCCCGACAGCTTCGAGTACAGGCGGAAGAAGTTCTGCAGGGTGATCGTGGCGAGCGTCTGGTTCTCGTCCTTGATGTCCACCCCTTCCTTCGCCTCGATCGCCTGGTGCATGCCCTCGTTGTAGCGGCGGCCGGCGAGGATGCGGCCGGTGTGCTCGTCGACGATCATGACTTCGCCGTCGATGACGACGTAGTCCTTGTCGTTCTTGAAGAGCTCCTTGGCCTTGATCGCGTTGTTCAGGTAGCCGACGAGCGGGGTGTTCACCGACTCGTAGAGGTTCTCGATGCCGAGCCAGTCCTCGACCTTCGCGACACCCGACTCGTGGATGGCGACGGTGCGCTTCTTCTCGTCGACCTCGTAGTCGCCGGTCTCCTCGATGCCCTTGAGCGGCTGGCCGGCCTCGCCCTTGGTCAGGCGGGTGACCAGCTTCGCGAAGTCGCCGTACCACTTGGTGGCCTGGTCGGCCGGACCGGAGATGATCAGCGGCGTACGGGCCTCGTCGACCAGGATCGAGTCGACCTCGTCGACCACGGCGAAGTTGTGGCCGCGCTGGACGAGCTCGTCCTGGGACCAGGCCATGTTGTCGCGCAGGTAGTCGAAACCGAACTCGTTGTTCGTGCCGTACGTGATGTCGCAGTTGTACTGCTCGCGGCGCTGCGCCGGCGACATGTTCGCCAGGATGCAGCCGACCTCCAGGCCGAGGAACTTGTGCACCCGGCCCATCAGCTCGGAGTCGCGCTCGGCGAGGTAGTCGTTCACCGTGATCAGGTGGACGCCCTTGCCGGACAGCGCGTTCAGGTAGGCCGGGAGGGTGCCGACGAGGGTCTTGCCCTCACCGGTCTTCATCTCGGCGACGTAGCCGAGGTGCAGCGCGGCGCCGCCCATCATCTGGACGTCGTAGTGCCGCTGGCCGAGGACCCGCTTCGCGGCCTCGCGGACGGTCGCGAAGGCCTCGGGCAGCAGGTCGTCCAGGCTCTCGCCGTCCTGGAACCGCTGCTTGTACTCGTCCGTGAGCGCACGCAACTCGGCGTCGGAGAGGTTGACGAAGTCCTCTTCGATGGAGTTGACCTGGTCCGCGATGCGGTGCAGTTTGCGCAGGATCTTGCCTTCGCCTGCACGCATGAGCTTGTTGAAGACGGACACCGAGGTTTGTCTCCTTGCCGGTCGGGCCTGAGCACTGTACGTACACGGGCACGGCAGGTGGGCCCCACCGCAACGGCCATCGTAAGCGAGGACGTGGTCGCGTCGGGAGGTCCGCCGTAGCCGCGCGGGCACGGGTGCCCGGATTGAGAACGTACGGGGGGACCCGAAGGTGCCGCTGTCGCCGAAATCCGCTCGCGGCCGACCGCCGCGCGGCAGGAGAATCCGTCCATGGAACCCACCACGCTGAGCACGGAACGACTGGAACTGCGGCCCTTCATACCCGCGGACGAGGACGAGGTGTACGCGGCCTGCCAGGACCCCGACGTCCAGCGCTGGACCATGGTCCCCTCCCCGTACGAGCGCGCGCACGCCCGCGCCTTCGTCGGCGAGCTGGTCCCCGCCGGCTGGCGCGACGACGCCGCCTACTCCTTCGCCGTCCGGCTCGGCTCCGGCGGCCCGCTGGTCGCGGCCGTCGGCGTCCACGTGCACGAGGCCTTCGGGACGAACTCGTACGAGATCGGCTACTGGGCGGCCAAGGAGCACCGCGGGCAGGGCTTCATGACCGAAGCCGTGATCGCCGCCGCCCGCTGGGCCTTCACCGAGCTGGGCGCCGTCCGCCTGGAGTGGCGCGCCGAGGTCGGCAACGCCGGTTCGCGGGCCGTCGCCGAGAAGGCCGGCTTCCGCGTGGAGGGCCTGATGCGGGCGGCCCTGCACCGCGGCGACAGCGTCCGCGACTGCTGGGTCGGCGCCCTGCTCCCCTCGGACCTCGGCCTGCCGGGCGCGCTCCCGTACCTGCCCGCTGTCAGTGGCGGCGCTTAGGCTGCGCGGCATGACCTTGCTCTCCCTCTCGGCTGACGAGGCACGCCGGATCGCCCTGCGCGCGCAGGGCTTCCTCGGCGCGCCCGACCGGCGCGGCGGCGTACGCGGCGTCCTGCGCCACCTGGGCGCCGTACAGCTGGACACGATCTCGGTCCTGGCCCGCTCGCACGAGCTGGTCCCGTACGCACGCCTCGGCGCGGTGGGCCGGGACACCGTGGAGAAGGCGTACTGGTCCGACCGCCACGCCTTCGAGTACTGGTCGCACGCGGCCTGCATCCTGCCCATCGAGGAATGGCCGCATTTCGCCTTCCGCCGCCGGGCCAACCGGGTGCGCGGCCACCGCTGGCACATCCTGGCGGACAAGGACCGCTCGACCCGGGCGGTCCTGGACCGCCTGCGCGCCGACGGCCCGCTGACCTCCACCGAGCTGGGCGGCGCCAAGAACGGCGGCGAGTGGTTCGAGTGGTCCGAGACGAAGATCGCCGTCGAGTGGCTGCTCGACACCGGCGAGGTGGTGTGCGCCGAGCGCCGCGGCTGGAAGCGCGTCTACGACCTGCCCGAGCGCGCCGTCCCCGACGCGCTGCTCCACGACGACCTGGACGATCGCGAGTGCCTGCGCCGCCTCGTCGCGCTGGCGGGGCAGTCCCTGGGCGTCGGCACCCGCGCCGACATCGCCGACTACCACCGCCTCAAGGGCGAGCAGGTCGACTCGGTGGTCGCGGCCTCCGGGCTGGTCCCGGTCATGGTCGCCGGCTGGGGCCGGGACGGGGGCGCGGCCGCCGCGTGGGCGGACCCGGCGGCGCTCGCGACGGCCCCGCGCGGCCGGCACCGCACGACGCTGCTGTCCCCGTTCGACTCCCTGGTGTGGGACCGCCCGCGGACGGAGCGCATCTTCGGCTTCACCCACCGCCTGGAGGCGTACGTCCCCCGACCGAAGCGGATACACGGGTACTTCGCCATGCCGCTGCTGGCCGGCGGCCGACTCCAGGGGCGGGTAGACCCGGGCCGCGAGGGGCGCGTCCTGGTGGCCCGCCAGCTCTCGCTGGAGACCCCGGGGGCCGCGGGGGCCATGGCCGACGCCCTGTGGGAGGCGGCCCGTTGGGTGGGCTGCGAGGAGGTGCGGGTCGACCGCGCGGCCTCGGCCGCGCAGGCGGAGGCCGTCACGGCGGAGCTCCGCGCCCGGCACCCGTAGCGGGACGCCGACGGGGGGCAGCGCCGGCGGGGGGGCGGCGCTCGCGGCGCGCGTCCTCAGCGGATTTCGAGGATCTTCTCCCGCATCGCGTAGACCACGGCCTCCATCCGGGAGTGCAGCTGCAGCTTCTCCAGGATGTTGCGGACGTGGTTCTTCACGGTGTTCTCGGAGATGTACAACTCCTTGGCGATGTCCCGGTTGTTCATACCGGTGGCCACCAGTTTCAGGACCTCCAGCTCGCGGTCCGTCAGGCGGGGCGCCGGCACCAGTCGGCGTTCGTCCGTGCGCTGGATCATCGACTTGAACTCGGTGAGCAGCTTCGACGCCATCGACGGGCTGATCTGGGACTGGCCGTCCGCGACCGCCCGGATCGCCGTGGCCACCTCGTCCGTGGAGATCTCCTTCAGGAGGTACCCGGTCGCGCCCGCCTTGATCGCGTCGTAGAGGTCCGCCTCCTCGTCGCTGATCGTCAGCATGATGATCTTGGCGGAGGGTGCCACCTCCTTGATGGACGTGCACGCCTCGATCCCGCCGCGCCGGGGCATGCGCACGTCCATCAGCACGATGTCGGGCAGCAGGTCGGCCGCCTTGTCCACGGCCTCCGCTCCGTCGCCCGCCTCCCCGACGACCTGGATGTCCTCCTCCTGCGCGAGCACGATCTCCAGCCCCCGCCGGAACAGGGCGTGGTCGTCGACGACCAGCACCCGGATGGGCTCCCCGGCCGCGTCCGCCCCGGTCGGCCGGTCCGCCTCCCGACAGCCCGCGCCGTCGTCACCTCGCACCGGCCCGAAGCTGTCCGCCATCGTTCCTCCCCCTGCATGTACCGAGCTGCTGGGTCAATGCGGGGGACATTCCCGCCCGTTGACTGCCCGCCATGATTCCACGACCCGCGGCGCCGCGCGGGAGGTCTCGGCGGCCCTCTGGCGCATACCCGTCACACGGGCGCCCCCGCGGGCCCGACACAGGTCCCGCGGGGGCGATCAATGAACGGGTAATCAGCCGCCCAGCGCTCCGCCGGCGCCCGCGCCGGACTCGTCCGAGCTGGAGGCACCGTCGGGATTCAGGTGGATGATGCCGTAGTCGTAGGCGTGGCGCCGGTAGACGACGCTGGGCATCTTGCTGTCGGAGTCGACGAACAGGTAGAAGTCGTGGCCGACCAGTTCCATCTCGTAGAGGGCCTGGTCGAGCGACATGGGCGAAGCCGAGTGCGTCTTCTCGCGGACGATGAGCGGGCCTTCGCCCTGCACTTCCAGCGACCCGATCCGGGTGGTCGGGACCGCGTCCGCCTTCTCCTCCGAGACCGGCTCCCCATTGGCGTTCAGAGTCGCGGCGTCCGGTACGACGTCGGCGACCTCGGCCGCCGGGATGCGTCCGCTGCCGCGGCGGGTGTGGCGCTTGTCGTGCTGCTTGCGCAGCCGGGCCTCCAGCTTGTCCTGAGCCAGGTCCAGGGCCGCGTACGGGTCGGCGGCGGCCGCCTCCGCCCGGATCACCGGGCCACGTGATCGCAGGGTGATCTCCACGCGGTCGGAACGGTCGGCCTGCCGCGGGTTGTGCTCCTTGGACACCTCGACGTCCAAGCTGATCACCTTGGCGTCGAGCCTCTGGATCCGCTCCGGATTCAGCTTCTCGGCCACGTGCTTGCGGAACCGGTCGGGCACCTCGGTCTTGCGGCCCTTGACGACGATGTCCACGCAGAACTCCGTTCCCGGATAGCTCCGCCTCATGGGGCGAAGCGTCTCCCTTTCGCACCAGACTCCGGTGAACACCGGAGCCTCGGACTTGGCGACTTTCACCTCCTCCTCCCCCATCGGCAAGATCTACACCCCACCGACTTCGGAGTCGAGAGACAGCCTCCTGTCACGAAGAATTCCGAAACGTGCGATCCGATGCGTGTGGCCCAAGGCTCGCCAGTTCCTCACAACCGAACATATCTCTCTATGGCGGTTGTCGGCACCCGCTACCGGAACGTACCTCCGTTCAGGTGACTGCTCCCTCTTACTACCTGCAACGTTGCGCCTTCCCATCCGGTTCCAAATCTATTCGCGGGAATTTCGGACCGCTCGGCCCGCGCACCCGGTCGGGCGGAAGGCCAAGGCGGGCGCGGCGACCACCGCCGCCCCCGGCGCGACCCCCTCCACCAGCCCCGCGGCGCGCAGCGCCCGGGCCGCCTCGGCGAGCGTCGCACCGGTGGTGACCACGTCGTCGACGAGTACGATGCGGGCCCCGCGCGTCAGCCGCGCCGCCTCCCGGTTCACCCCCAGGGCCCCCGCCAGGTTCTCCCGCCGCTCCCGGGCCCCCAGGTCCGCCTGGTCCGCCACCGCCCGCCGCAGCCGCAGTACGGGGGCCACCCGGGCGGGCACACCGGCCCCGCGCAGCCGCCGCGCCGCGGCGAGGGCGATCCTGCGCGCCGGGTCGTGGCCGCGCTCGCGGACCCGCCGCCGGGCCGAGGGGACGGGCACCAGGACCACCTCCGCCGACAGCCCCCGCGAGGCCGACTCCCCCGGACCGCACGACACCGCCGAGCCGCC
The DNA here is from genome assembly GCF_042716255.1 of Streptomyces sp. NPDC058662. Taxonomy (NCBI): domain Bacteria; kingdom Bacillati; phylum Actinomycetota; class Actinomycetes; order Kitasatosporales; family Streptomycetaceae; genus Streptomyces; species Streptomyces sp. NPDC058662. Next base: position 15,007 of record NZ_JBHXRU010000092.1, read on the forward strand.
CCACTCCCCCGGACCGCACACGAGCCCCGGACCGCACGCGAGCCCCGCCCCGACGGCGGCCGCCAGGGCGCCGCCGAGGACCCCCGCCAGCGGCAGCGCCCCGCGTTCCTTGTGCGCCAGCAGGACCGCGCGCACGCCCCCCTGGTACGCGGCCGCCGCATGCACCACAGGCAGCCCCGCGGGCCCCGGAGACGGCCGTACACACCCCGAGGCGGCCCCGCTCAGCGCACGGCGGCAGTCCGCGCACACCAGGATCCGGGCGGCCCCGCAGCCGGCGCAGTCGACCGGCAGGACCAGCCCGGCGAGCTCCCGCCACCACCACCCCCGCATCCGCCCAGCCTGCCGGGCCCCCGACCGCCCCCGCCAGCCCTGTGGACAACGGCCGCGGCACCGGCGCGCGGATCAGCCCGGGTACGCCGGCGCCCTGCCGCCCGCCGCCGCCGCGCGCCACTGCGCCCCCGGCGGCAGCCAGACGATCCCGTCGTCCAGCGTGTGCGCCAGCACCGGCTTCGGCTTCGCCTCGTCCTCCGTGGCCGCCACGGCCACCGAGGTGAGCCCGGTGGCACCGGGCAGGCTCGCCGCGACCATCGAGCCGTCCGCCAGCATGTAGCGGGCCTGCATGACCCCGCCGCTCTCGCGGCCCACCACCAGCAGCCGCCCGCGCGGCGCCCAGCTCATCGCCGTCACGTCCGCCATCTGCGGTGCGGCCGGACGCAGCTCGCGCACCGTCACCGCCGAGGAGTCGCCCTTGCCGTCCGGCCGTTCGATCCGTCCGACGAACAGCTCCTTGCGGCCGCCGCCCCGCTCCAGGAGCAGCGCGACGCGCACCCCGTCGGACGAGGCCTTGAGCGAGGTGATCTGCCGGCCGTCCAGCCCGGCCACCTCGACCTTCTCCGGGGTCCCGGTGCCGCCCGGCACCCGCCACAGTCCGGGGCCCTGCGGATCCTGGTCCGCGATCCACAGGTCGCCGGCCGCGTCCCAGCTCGGCGCGGTCAGCTGCTTGGGGCGCCCGGCCTTGCCGACCGGCACCGGCTGCGGCATGGCGCCGGCCCCGACCAGCGAGACGACGTACAGGCCGTGCCGGTCCTCCGAGACCACCGCCGCGCGCCGCTCGTCGTACGACACCGCGGTCGAGCCGACCTTGAACTGGGCGGCCCCCGCCAGCGGGCCCGGCACCTGCTCGGGCCGGTACTGCTGCTCCTCACTGGCGACGTCGAGCTTGATCCGGACCATCCGGCTGTCCTTGTCGACGTAGTACTGGAAGTCCGGGGTGCGGGGCCGGTTGGCGATCGCCGCCGCCGCGATCTCGGACACCGCGCACAGCGAGGACTTGCCGTCGGAGCGCAGCAGTTCGACCCGGTCGAGCCGGGAGGCCGTCAGATCCTTGACGGTGTAGAGGAGTTGAGTCGCCATCTTCTGGCACTGCGGCTGCGCGACGTTGGCCGCCTTGTCGTTGAGGGGCACGCGCAGCGTGTTCTCCCCGTCGTACGACAGGGACTTGGTGCCCTCGCGCAGCTCCGTACCGGTCGGGAAGCTGGACTCCACGACGGGGCCGAGCCACTTGGACGGGCCGGCGAGCAGCGACTGCACGGTCTGCGTCGTCGGGTCCATCCGCGAGTCCGGATCGCTGCGCTGGCGCACGTAGACGGGATCGGCGACGAGCGTCCCGCCCGCGAAGTAGTACTTGTTGACCGGCATGTAGATGCGCTGGAAATCGGATTCGCTGAGCACGAGGTGGGTGGGCGGGGTCGAGATCCGCCACTGCTTGTCCTCCTGGGTGAGCTGGAGGAACTCCTCGTACTGGCCGCCGCTCTCGGGCTGGTAGGCGCTGCGCTCGTCCACGGTGGCGAGCTTGGCGCCGGTCACCTTGAAGCGGGGGCCCGCCGGGTCCTTGCCGCCCACCGAGAACCGGTCCAGCCCCGCGGAGAGCACGGTGACGGCGGAGCCGGGCTTCCAGTTCTTCGCCGCTTCCTCGGTGAGGTACTTGCGCGCGGTCTCCAGCTGCGGGTCGTCGCTGGTCATGGCTTCGAGGAAGCCGTCGACGATCTCGGCGGCGCTGGCCTTGTCCGCGGGGGGCACCCCGAACACCCGCACCTGGGAGTCGACGCCCTGCGAGGCCTCCACCGGGCGGATGTCGCCGTGGTCGGGCATGGACGCGCAGCCGGCCAGCAGCACCCCGGCCGCGCCCACCGCGCCGACCCGTACGAGACGCACCCGCACGAGGCCGGCCCGCTCGGCGCCCGCCCGTACGAGGCCCGCCCGGACGAGGCCCGCCCGTACGAAGGCGCCCCGTCGGCCCATGGGCTCAGACTCCATCGGTTCGATCCTCCTGTGGTGCCTGCTCGGCCGGTCTCGCCACGACCCGCGCGCCGCTGCCCGGCAGCGCCGTCGGGTCGGCGGGTACGGTCGTCTGCCCGGCGACGGGCGGCCGGGGCGGTATCGGCGACCGGTCGCCGTCCGACTGCGGCCGCGAGCCCGTACCGCCCGCGGCCGCGGCGGCGGCCTCGGCGGCGGCGCGCGCCCGGTTGGCGCGGGAGTCCTCGGGCTCCAGCGGGATCGGCGATCCGCGCAGCGGCTCGTCGGCGGTGCGCGGCAGGGTCAGCCGGAACTGCGAGCCGCCGCCCGGCTCGCCCCACGCCTGCAGCCAGCCGCCGTGCAGCCGGGCGTCCTCGACGGCGATGGACAGGCCGAGGCCCGTCCCGCCCGTGGTGCGGGCCCGCGCCGGATCGGCCCGCCAGAACCGGTTGAAGACCCGGGTGGCCTCGCCGGGCTTGAGGCCGACGCCGTAGTCCCGTACGGCCACGGCCACGGCCCCGCCCGCGGACGCGAGCCGGACCACCACGTCGCGCCCCTCGCCGTGCTCCACGGCGTTGACGACCAGGTTGCGCAGCACCCGCTCCACGCGCCGGGCGTCGGCCTCCGCGATGACGGGCTGGGTGTCGCCGAGCACCCGGATCCGGGTGCCCTTGTGCTCCGCGAGGGGCTCGGCCCCGTCGATGACGCGGCGTACGACGTTCCGCAGGTCGATGGGCTCCGCCTCCAGGGCGGCGGCGCCCGCGTCGAACCGGCTGATCTCCAGCAGGTCGGCGAGCAGCGACTCGAAGCGGTCCAGCTGCCCGGCGAGGAGCTCCGCGGAGCGCGCGGTGACCGGGTCGAAGTCGACCCGGGCGTCGTGGATGACATCGGCGGCCATCCGCACCGTCGTCAGCGGGGTGCGCAGCTCGTGGGAGACGTCCGAGACGAACCTGCGCTGCATCCGCGACAGCTCCTCCAACTGCTGGATCTTCTGCTGGAGGTTCTGGGCCATCTTGTTGAAGGCTTCGCCCAGACGGGCGATGTCGTCCTCGCCGGTGACCTTCATCCGCTCCTGGAGCCGTCCGGCCGACAGCCGCTCTGCGATCCCGGCGGCCATCCGCACCGGAGTGACGATCTGCCGCACGACCATCCAGGCGATGGCGCTCAGCAGGGCGACCACGAACAGCCCGGCGGTGGCGATGGTGCTCTTGACCAGGTTGAGGGACTCCTCCTCCTGCGTCAGGGGGAAGAGGTAGTACAGGTCGTACGGGTCGCCGTTGATGTCCGTCAGCCGCTTGCCGACGACCAGCGCGGGCTCGGGCGCCTTCTGCCCGGACCCGGCGGTGTACTTGATCTCGGAGAACGTCTTGAAAGCGCCGGTGGCGTGGTTGACGGCCCGGCGCAGCGCGAGCGGGACACTCGCGGTGGGGTCCACGTTCCCGGAGGCCCGGGCTCCCTTGACGCCCTGGCCGCCGGGGGCCTGCTCCCCGGTGCCGGCGCCGAGCGCGACGACCTCGAAGGCCGTCTGGCCACCACTGGCCAACTGCTTGACCAGGGAGTTCATCCAGGTACTGGCGTCCCGCCCGACCTTGTTGTCGGTGGCGTCGGGCCCGTCCACCGTGGCGGGGGCGTTGGCCTTCTCCTGTGCGACCGCGAAGCCGCCCGCGGCCTGGCTCTGCGCGGCCTCCTCCTTTGCGTCGAGGAGCCCCTTGCTGACCTGGGCGATCACGACGAAGCCCAGGGCGAGCACCACGGCCAGCGACATCAGCAGCGTCGCGGTGACCACCCGGAGCTGGATGTTGCGCCGCCACAGCCGGACAGCCGGAAGCAGCGGCCGGCGCAAGAGGCGCACGAACAGCCGCAGCACGGGGCCGCCCGGCGCTCCCTCCGCGACCTGGCGGAGCGCCCGGCCTCCCCGCAGCGCTCCCCAGCGGGAACCGCCCCGGGGACTGCCGGCCGTCACGTCAGCTCGGCCCTGCCTTGTAGCCGACACCGCGCACCGTCACGACGATCTCGGGGCGCTCCGGATCCTTCTCGACCTTGGAGCGCAGCCGCTGTACGTGCACGTTGACCAGGCGGGTGTCCGCCGCGTGCCGGTAGCCCCACACCTGCTCCAGCAGCACCTCGCGGGTGAACACCTGCCAGGGCTTGCGCGCCAGCGCGACCAGCAGGTCGAACTCAAGCGGGGTCAGCGCGATGGAGGCGCCGTCCCGCTTGACCGAGTGCCCGGCCACGTCGATGACCAGGTCACCGATGGCCAGCTGCTCAGGCGCGGGCTCCTCCGAGCGGCGCAGGCGGGCCCTGATACGGGCCACCAGCTCCTTCGGCTTGAACGGCTTGACGATGTAGTCGTCGGCCCCGGACTCCAGGCCCACGACGACGTCCACGGTGTCGCTCTTGGCGGTGAGCATGACGATCGGCACGCCGGACTCGGCCCGGATCAGCCTGCACACCTCGATGCCGTCCCGTCCGGGCAGCATCAGGTCGAGGAGCACCAGGTCCGGCTTCGCCTCCCGGAAGGCAGCAAGTGCCTTGTCACCGTCCGCAACGAACGACGGCTCAAAACCTTCTCCCCGCAGCACAATGCCGAGCATCTCGGCCAGCGCGGTGTCGTCGTCGACGACAAGGACGCGTCCCTTCATGGTTGACATCATCCCATTAGCTAATCGTTACCCGGCGGTGAGCTGTCCCACAGCCAAAAGGGCTGGAAATCGCCCCTCGGACCTGCGTGCGGAACAGGTCGACCAGTCTGCCCCGGATCCGGGCGACAATTGAAGGTACGGGCTGACCGGTATCCGGGGGGACGGCTGGTCCGTTCGGTGGCCCCACGTGGCACGATGGCAGCGATCAGCGCCCCCCGCCCCGCAGCAGGTGCACGTGAAGGAGTGACGATGACCGACTCTCCGGGCTGGGCTACGCCCGGATCCGAACCGTCCGACGGCGACCGGTCGGGGGCCCCCGCCGACAGGCCGGGCCCCGCCGCCCAGCCGCCCGCGCCGCCGGTCCAGCCCGCCCAGCCGCCCGCGCAGCCCGCCGCCGGCCCGAAGTGGTCCGCCGAGCAGCCGCCCCCGGGCCAGTGGTCCAGCCCGGCCCCCGGCCAGCAGGCCCCGCCGCAGCAGCCCCCGCAGGGCGCCGGCTGGGGAGCGGACCGCCCCCAGCCGGGCGGCCCGTACGGAGGCCAGTACGGGCCCCCGCAGCAGGGCGGCCCGTACGGCTACCCGGGCGGCCCCGGCCCGTGGGGCAAGCCCCCCGCCGCGAAGCCCGGCGTGATCCCGCTGCGGCCCCTGGGCCTCGGCGAGATCCTCGACGGGGCGGTGGCCACCATGCGCACCCACTGGCGCTCGGTACTGCCCATCACCCTGGTCGTGGCCACGGTCGTGCAGGTCATCAGCCTCTTCGCGACGAAGTTCATGATGGACGACCTGATCATCACGGCTGACGCGGACATGACCCCCGCCGACGCCATCAACGCGCTGGGCACCACCCTGTCCGTCACGGTGGTCACCCAGTTCCTCCAGTACCTCGGCACGATCGTGGTCACGGCGATGCTGACGATGATCTTCAGCCGCGCGATCCTCGGCCAGAACTCCTCGATCTCGGACGCCTGGCGCGACTCCCGCGCCCAGCTCCTGCGCCTCATCGGCCTGACCGCACTCCTCGGCGGCGGCCTCATCGTGCTCGCCATCGTCCTGATGCTGCCCGCGATCCTCAGCGAGAGCATCGGCCTGATCTTCCTCGGCCTGCTGCTCTGGGTCGTGCTCGCCGCCTGGCTCGGCACCCTGTTCAGCCTGGCCTCGCCCGCCCTGATGCTGGAGAAGAGCGGCGTCTTCAAGGCGTTCAGCCGCTCCGCGAAGCTCGTCAAGGGCTCCTGGTGGCGCATCTTCGGCATCACGGTCCTGACCGCGATCATGGCCGCCATCATCTCGGCGATCATCTACTACCCGCTGTCGCTCATCGGGCTCTTCGGCTTCGGCGGCGGCCTCGACGCCCTCCAGGACGGCACCGCCACCACCGCGTGGGGCACGCTGATCTTCTCCGCGATCGGCCTGATCATCGCGCAGACCATCGTCACGCCGTTCCAGTCCGGCGTCACCGTCCTCCTCTACGTCGACCAGCGCATCCGCCGCGAGGCCCTCGACCTGGAGCTCGCCCGGGCGGCCGGCGTCGAGAACTACGGCACGACCGGAGGCTGAGGCACCGATGATGAGTACGGGGGGCCTCATCAACCGCGCCGCCGCGCTCCTGCCCGGCGCGGAGACACCACCGGTGACCACACCGCGCGGACCCGCCCGGGAGGCGGCCGAACGCGAACTGTCCGAGCCGGCGTACCACGAGAACGACCCCAGCCTGCTGGACCGCGCCCTGCGCGAACTCCTCACCTGGCTCGACGAGCTCCTCCGGTCCGCCTCCGGGGTCACTCCCGGAGGCGGCTTCGGCCTGCTGACCGTGATCGTCCTGGTCGTCCTCGTCGCCGCCCTCCTGTGGTGGCGGCTCGGCTCCCCCCGCCGGACGGCCACCAGCACCGGCACGCTCTTCGACGACGGCCCGCGCAGCGCCGCCGACCACCGCGCCGCCGCGGACGCCCACGCGGCCGCCGCCCGCTGGACCGAGGCCGTCCAGGAACGCATGCGCGCCGTCGTCCGCTCCCTGGAGGAGCGCACCCTGCTCGACCCCCGCCCGGGCCGCACCGCCGACGAGGCGGCCGCCGAGGCCTCGGTGTCCCTTCCGGACCACGCGGCCGAACTCCGCGCCGCGGCCCGCGCCTTCGACGACGTCACCTACGGCGGCCGCACCGCCGACGCCGACACCTACGCCCGCCTGCGCACCCTCGACCTCACCCTGGACCGCGCCAAGCCGCTCCTGACGGGACCCAGCGCATGACCGGCCCCACCCCGCCGGCCCCCGGCCCCTTCGACACGTCCCCCACCGCGCCCGCCGCGCCGGCGCCCGCACCGGCCGCCGCGGAACCGCCCGCGCCCGCACCGCGCCCCCGCCGCGCCCCCGCACTGCGCCGGGCACGGACCGTCCTCGTCCTCACCGCCCTGCTCGTCGCCGGCGGCGTCGCCATGGCCGTGCTGAACTCCGGCACCCGCCACGGATACCTCGACCCGCGCTCCGCCGACCCCTTCGGCAGCCGGGCCGTCGCCGAACTCCTCAAGGAGCGGGGCGTCACCACCCGCGTCGTCACCACCGCCCGCGAGGCCGCGGCCGCCGCCGGCCCCGGCACCACCCTCCTGGTCACCGACCCCGACCGCCTCGGCGCCACCCAGCAGCGCGCCGTCCGTACGGCCGCCGACCTCTCCGGCGGCCGCACCGTCCTGCTCGCCCCCGGCGGCCCCAGCCTCCCCGGCCTGGCCCCCGACGTGCACACCCAGGGCACGGCCCACACCGACGTCCTGTCCCCGGACTGCGCCCTGCCCGCCGCCACCTCGGCGGGCCGCGCCGGCACCGGAACGGGCCCCCGCTACACCACCACCCGCACCGCGGCCACCGCCTGCTACCCCAGCGACGGCCGGCCCACCCTCCTGGTCCTGCCCTCCGGCACCACCGGCGGCGACACCGTCGTCCTCGGAGCCGAGTCGATCCTGCTCAACGAGAACCTCGCGGACGAGGGCAACGCCTCGCTCGCCCTCCAACTCCTCGGCTCCCGACCGGACCTCGTCTGGTACATGCCCTCCCTGGCCGACTCGGAGCCCGGGACCGCGCCCGGCGAGGAGAAGAGCCTCCTCGACCTCATCCCGGCCGGCTGGTCGTGGGCCCTGCTCCAGCTCCTCGTCGCCGCCGTACTCGCCGCCCTCTGGCGCGCCCGCCGACTCGGCCCCCTCGTCACCGAGAAGCTGCCCGTCGTCATCCGCGCCTCCGAGGCCACCGAGGGCCGCGCCCGCCTCTACCGCAAGGCCGGAGCCCGCGACCGCGCCGCCACCGTGCTCCGCGCCGCCGCCCGCGAACGCCTGGCCGCACTGGTCGGCGTACCGCACGCCCGCGCCCACGACCCGCACGCCCTCGTACCGGCCGTCTCCGCCCGCCTCACCGACGGGACCCGGGACGCCCACACCCTCCTCTTCGGCACCACGCCCCCGGACGACGCGGCACTCGTCGCGCTCGCCGACCACCTCGACGCCCTCGAAAGAGAGGTCCGTACGTCATGACGTACCCGGCCACCGAATCCGCCACCGCGGACAGCGCCCGCGCTTCCCTCGAAGCGCTCCGCACCGAGATCGGCAAGGCCGTGGTCGGCCAGGACTCCGCCGTCACCGGTCTCGTCGTCGCCCTCCTGTGCCGGGGCCACGTCCTGCTCGAAGGCGTCCCCGGCGTCGCCAAGACCCTCCTGGTGCGCGCCCTCGCCGCCTCCCTCGAACTCGACACCAAGCGCGTCCAGTTCACCCCGGACCTGATGCCGAGCGATGTCACCGGCTCGCTCGTCCACGACGCCCGCACCGCCGAGTTCTCCTTCCAGAGCGGCCCGGTCTTCACCAACCTCCTCCTCGCGGACGAGATCAACCGGACGCCCCCCAAGACCCAGTCCTCCCTCCTCGAAGCCATGGAGGAGCGCCAGGTCACCGTCGACGGCACCCCGCGCCCCCTCCCGGAGCCCTTCCTCGTCGCGGCCACCATGAACCCGGTGGAGTACGAGGGCACGTACCCGCTGCCGGAAGCCCAGCTGGACCGCTTCCTCCTCAAGCTCACCGTGCCCCTGCCCTCCCGCGAGGACGAGATCGGTGTCCTGACCCGCCACGCCGCCGGATTCAACCCCCGTGACCTGCACGCCGCGGGCATCCGCCCCGTCGCCGGCCCGGCCCAGCTCGACGCGGCCCGCGAGGCCGTCGCCAAGGTGTCCGTCTCCCCGGAGATCGCCGGCTACGTCGTCGACGTCTGCCGCGCCACCCGCGAGTCCCCGTCCTTCACCCTCGGCGTCTCTCCCCGCGGCGCGACCGCCCTGCTGGCCACCTCCCGCGCCTGGGCCTGGCTGACCGGCCGCGACTACGTCACCCCCGACGACGTCAAGGCCCTGGCCCTGCCGACGCTGCGCCACCGCGTCCAACTGCGCCCGGAAGCCGAGATGGAGGGAGTCACCGCCGACGCCGTCATCACCGCGATCCTCTCCCACGTCCCCGTCCCGCGCTGATGGCCCTCACCGGACGCGCCGCCCTGCTGGCAGCCCTCGGCAGCATCCCCGTCGGCCTCCTCGAACCGAGCTGGACGGGCCTGCTCGCCGTCAACGGCACGCTCGCACTGGCCTGCGCGGTCGACTGCGCCCTCGCCGCGCCCGTCCGCACCCTGCGGCTCGCCCGCGCCGGCGACACCTCCGTCCGCCTCGGCGAAGCGGCCGACGTCCACCTCACCGTGACCAATCCGAGCGGCCGCACGCTGCGCGCCCGGGTCCGCGACGCGTGGCCCCCGAGCAGCTGGCCGCCCGGCACGGACACCGTGGCCTCCCGCCACCGGCTGACCGTCCCGCCGGGAGAGCGCCGCCGCCTGACCACCCGCCTGCTGCCGGTGCGCCGCGGCGACCGCACGGCCGACCGCGTCACGATCCGCTCGTACGGCCCCCTGGGACTGCTCACCCGCCAGGGCTCCCACCCGGCACCGTGGACGGTACGCGTCCTGCCGCCGTTCACCAGCCGCAAGCACCTGCCGTCCCGGCTGGCCCGACTGCGCGAGCTGGACGGCCGTACGAGCCTCCTGACCCGCGGCGAGGGCACCGAGTTCGACAGCCTGCGCGACTACGTACCCGGCGACGACACCCGCTCCATCGACTGGCGCGCCACGGCCCGCCGGCAGAAGATGGCCGTCCGCACCTGGCGGCCCGAACGCGACCGGCACATCCTGATCTGCCTGGACACCGGCCGGACCTCGGCGGGCCGGGTCGGCGACGCCCCCCGTCTGGACTCCGCCATGGACGCGGCCCTGCTCCTGGCCGCTCTGGCCACCCGCGCCGGCGACCGGGTGGACCTCCTGGCCCACGACCGGCGCCCCCGCGCCCTGGTCCAGGGCCGTTCCGCGGCCGACACGCTCCCGGCCTTCGTCAACGCGATGGCCGCGCTCGAACCGGAACTGGTCGAGACGGACTCCCGCACCCTGGTCTCCACCGTCCTGCGCAGCGCGCCGCGCCGCTCCCTGGTGGTCCTCCTGACAAGCCTGGACGCCGCCCCGATCGAGGAGGGCCTGCTGCCGGTGCTGCCGCGCCTCACGCAGCGCCACACCGTCCTGCTGGCCTCGGTGGCCGACCCGCACGTCGCGGACATGGCCGAGGCCCGGGGTGACGTGGACGCCGTCTACGAGGCCGCGGCGGGCGCCCAGTCGCAGGCCCAGCGCCGTCGCACGGCCGACCAGCTGACCCGCCACGGCGTGCACGTCGTCGACGCGACCCCGGACACCCTGGCCCCGGCCCTGGCGGACGCCTACCTGGCCCTCAAGGCCGCCGGCCGCCTCTGACTCCTCATGGATCCGCTCGTGGAACCGGATCGTGGAATCGCTCGTGAATCCGCCGTCCCGCTCGACGGGACGGCGGATTGCGCGTTCCACATCTGGCCGGGAACGCAGAAAAGCCCCGCACCGAACCCGGAACGGGTTGGTGCGGGGCATTCCCACAATGATTGTTCGGCGGCGTCCTACTCTCCCACAGGGTCCCCCCTGCAGTACCATCGGCGCTGAAAGGCTTAGCTTCCGGGTTCGAAATGTAACCGGGCGT